>JANNGN010000332.1:0-22201 GCA_031403895.1 Rubrivivax sp.
CCAGCCGCAGCGACCACCGTTGGCACCTGCGTGTGCTCTGACGGGAACCGTTGAGATCGAAATCGGCAACGCCCGAGTCCGGCTGCGCGGCACGGTCGATGACGCTGGCGTGCGCAGCGAATCGGGTGGGCAACCCGCTCTGCGGCCACGGCTTCGTCTTGCGCGGCCGACGCGGCGACATCCTCAAGCTCCTGGGACCCGACGGCCAAGGCCTGCTGCTGCTGGCCAGGCGCCTGGCGCGCGGTCCCTTCGTCTGGCCACAGGCAACATTGGGCAGCGTGTCGCTGACGCCGGCGCAGCACTCCAGGCTGCTCGAAGGCATTGACTGGCGCATCCCTTTGCGAACGCATCAGCCCGAACTCGCGGCCTGAATAACTCTGTGAAGCTGCCTGCGGTGCGCACCCGATAGCGAGTCGAGTCGAGTCTCGCCTCGGCTCGGCTCGGCTCGGCTCGGCTCGGCTCGGAACAATAGACCTCTGTGCCGACCACCGACAACACGCCACACAACTTCTAAGCGCTGCCGTGAGACGGCAGGGACTCTTTGGGCACCAACGACAACGTAAGCCGTTGACTTTGCGTGGCGCCCGGGTCTGTAGAGACCTCGTGAAGAGCAGCGGTGGGGTGGCTGATGGGGTGGCTGATGGGGTGGCTGATGGGGCTCGAACCCACGACAACAGGAATCACAATCCTGGACTCTACCAACTGAGCTACAGCCACCGCAGTGAAACGAAATTATAGACCTGCTGAATCAGCGCACGGGTGCCGAAGCCGCGTCCGACTGCAGCGTGGCGCCAGGCTTGATCTCCGCCTTGAATCGCTTCTTCAGCGCCACCATGTAGGCTTCTGCTTCTGCCGCGCCCCAGGCCTGCGCAAACTGGCCGCGCAACGCCTCGTCGCCACCCGGCGCCACATCACGCGGCAACACTTTCAACACACGCAGCACCAGATAGCCCTGGGCCTGCAGGTCCACACCCAGCACCGCCGGCAACTTGCTGGCGTCGGCCGCCATGATGGCGTCGATAACGGCCTTGGGTGCGCCCTGGGACTGGGCGCGCGACACCGTCAACGCTGTCGGCAACGCCTCAGCAGGCGCCTGCTGGAGTGCAGCCACACGCGCCAGGCCTTCCTTGCGCGCCTGCTCGGCAGCCAGCTGCGAGACCAGCCGCTCGCGCACGGAGTCCTTCACTTCGGCCAGCGCCAGCGTGCGCGTCGGCGTGTGTTTGATGACGCGTGCCGACACCAGCTGGTTGGCCGCCACTTCGATGGCGTCGGTGTTGCGCTTGTTGGCCACGGCTTCGTTGCCAAATACGGCGTCCAGCAGCTTGGCCGAGGCGAGCGGCCCCGTCACGCCAGGTGCCGGGGCGCGCTGCACGGTGGCGATTTTCTTCTCGAGCTTGAGCTTGTCGATGACGGGCTGCAGGCTGTCGGATTGTTCGTACACGGTGTTGGTGAACAGTTCGGCCACCTTCGCCCATTCGGCCTTGGCCTTGGCCTTGCGCAGTTCTCCTTCGATCTCTGCACGCACTTCTTCGAAGGCCTTCTTCTGGCCGCCACGCACGCCGGTAACGGTGAGGAAGTGGAAGCCGAAGTCGGTCTCGAAGACATCGCTCAGCTCGCCGGGCTTGAGCGCAAAGGCCGCCGTCTCAAAGGGCTTGACCATGGCACCGCGGCCGAAGAAGTCGAGGTCACCGCCCTGGGTCGCCGTGCCGGTGTCTTCGGAATTCTTGCGCGCCAACTCTGCAAAGCCGGCCGGGTTCTTGCGCGCCTGCGCCAGCAGATCATCGGCGCGCGCCTTGGCCTTAGCCTTGTCGGCCGACGAGGCGTCCTTGTCGGTCTTGATCAGCACATGGCTGGCGCGCCGTTCTTCGGGTGTGCTGTAGCGCAAGGCGTTGTCGGCGTAGGACTTGCGCAACTCGTCGTCAGAGACTGTGATGCCCTTGCTGATGCTGTCGATGTCGAGCACGGCATATTCGATGTCGGCCTGCTCGGGTGACTTGAAGCTGGCCTGCTGCGACTTGTAGAAAACCTCGATCTCGGCGTCGGTGGGGATGATGCGGGCACGGTAAGCCGCAGGGTCGAAGCGCTGCAGCTGGATCTCGCGCCGCTGCAGCAGCGGGTCGAGCGACGCCGCAGCAATCGCCGGCGACACGAGCACGCTGCGCGTGATGCCGGCCAGCACCTGCTGCACCGCAAACTGCTGGCGCAACTGCTGCGCGAACAGCTCAGAGCTCATGCCCTGCATCGCAAGCAGCTCGCGGTTGACGCTGCCGTCCGGATTGCGGACGTTTGCAAACTGCGGGTCGCTGGCGAAGAGGCGCTTCAAGCGCTCGTCGCTGGGCGCCAGGTGCAGCTTGTTCGCGGCCGCCAGCAGGACGCGGTCGCGCACCAGGCCGTCAAGGGCTTCCTGCCGCACCTCGGGCGAGTCCAGTCCCTTTGCGTCCTGGTCGGGGTTCTGTCGCCGCACGCGGTCAACCGCACGCTGGTGTACCGATTCCCATTCGGCCTTCGTGATCGACACGCCATCGACCTTGGCCACCGTGGTGTTGTCGCCGCCATTGGAGCGCGTATAGCCGTCGATGCCGAAGAAGACAAAAGACGGAATGATCAGCAGCAGCATGAAGCCGAGCGCCAGCCGGGTGTGGTTGCGGAAGAAATCAAACATCGGGCGGACCTCGGTGCGTCGGCCCGTGGGCCAAGCTGCGTGAATGGGGCGGTGGGTGGGGCGGTGGATCGGGGCGCCGGAAAACCACCGCGCAGCGTGTGCGCGCAGACGGTGGTGGTCAGCCTTCGCGCAAGCTGTTTGCGGTGCAGGTTCGCGATGCCGCTTCGCGACTCAAACTCACGACCAAAAAGACCGCAGCGAAGAGGCAGAAATTCTAGCCGAGGTGGTGGGTGCTGACGGGCTCGAACCGCCGACCTACGCCTTGTAAGGGCGCCGCTCTACCAACTGAGCTAAGCACCCGGCAGCGCGTGCGTTTTACAACGCCTCACGCAGGCCCTTGCCGGGCCTGAATTTCGGGACCTTGGCGGCCTTGATCTTGATCGCCGCGCCGGTGCGCGGGTTGCGCCCGACACGCGCCGCACGCTTGGGCGCGGTGAAGGTGCCAAAGCCGGTGATGGTGACGCTGCCGCCCTTCTTCAGCGTGGTCTTGACCGCTCCGATGATCGCTTCGAGCGAACGTGACGCCGCAGCCTTGGAGACATCAGCCTGTTTGGCGATGTGTTCGATCAGTTCACTCTTGTTCACGTCGCGTTTCCCCTCGCAAGTTGTATCGGAATCCGGTCTGGCTACCTTGAATCGATGCCTGAGCCGTGCCTGAGCGGTGCCTGACCCACGCATTGCGCCCGGGTCTGAAACTCTCGGTTCTGCCCAGCAGTACGCAGGGCCAAACCATTACAGCCCCAGCGGCGAAGCGGTGTCAAGCGGAGGCGGGATTCTAGGCGCAACTCTTCGTCGCCAAGGGGACCAAAGCGGGGCGCCGAAACAGCGTGCTTACTCGCTTGACAAGGTCACGCGTGGGACGTAGCCGCGCTGCACTTGCAGCCGTGTCGCGCGCTCTGCTCATGGGCCGCTGGCCACTGCATCGGCCAGCGCGCGGCCCAGGTCCTGGGTGCTGGCGTGCCCACCGATGTCTGGCGTGCGCGGCGCCTGCGGGTCGGACAGCAGTGACTCGATGGCCGCCAGCACCGCATCGTGTGCGTCGCGGTGGCCCAGGAAGTCGAGCATCATCGCCGCCGACCAGGCTTGGCCAATCGGGTTGGCCAGCCCCTTGCCCGCGATATCGGGCGCCGAGCCGTGTACAGGTTCAAAGAGACTGGGCCACGCGCGCGTGGGGTTGAGGTTGGCCGACGGCGCGATGCCGATCGTGCCAGTGCAGGCGGGGCCCAGGTCGGACAGGATGTCGCCGAACAGGTTGCTCGCCACCACCACGTCAAAGTGCTGCGGCCGCTGCACGAAGTGCGCGGTGAGGATGTCGATGTGGAAGCGGTCCACCGCCACCTGCGGGTAAGACTTGGCCATGGCTTCCACGCGTTCATCCCAGTACGGCATCGTGATCGAGATGCCGTTGCTTTTGGTTGCCGATGTCAGCTTGCGGCGCGGCCGCGACGCCGCGAGTTCAAAGGCGAACTTGAGAGCGCGGTCAACACCGTGGCGCGACATCACGGTTTCCTGGATCACGACCTCGCGCTCGGTGCCTTCGAACATGCGCCCGCCGATGCTGGAGTATTCGCCTTCGGTGTTCTCGCGCACGATCCACATGTCGATGTCGCCAGGCTTCAGCGGCTGGCCGTGGCGGTCAACCAGTGGCGAACGGATACCCGGCATCAGCCGCGCCGGGCGCAGGTTGATGTACTGGTCGAATTCGCGCCTGAATTTCAGCAGCGAACCCCACAGCGAGATGTGGTCGGGCACCGTCGCCGGCCAGCCGACGGCGCCGAACAAGATGGCGTCATGGCCGCCGATGCGGTCTTTCCAGTCGGCCGGCATCATCTGCCCGTGGCGGGCAAAGTAGTCGCAGTTGGCGAAGTCGAATTCGTCAAGCTGCAGCGTGATGCCGAAGCGGCGCGCTGCCGCGTCCAGCACGCGCAGGCCTTCGGGCATCACTTCCTTGCCGATGCCGTCGCCGGCAATCACGGCGATGCGATGGGTTGTCATGCTCACTCCTTGAAAACGCTCTGGAAGCCTTCGAACAGTTGCTCATTTTGCTGGCAGGCACGGTTGCCCATCAAGTCACGAGGCCGCCACAGTCACGACGCCCATTTCAAGTCACGCTCAACGCAGCGCCGCGACGGGCGGCTCCGCCGGCACTGGCGAGCGCATCACGATCGCCACGCCCAGCGCGGTGAGCGCCAGACCTGCCAGCACGGCGGCGGTCAACGGCTCGTCGAACAACAGCCACGCCATCAGCGCGGCACACGGCGGCACCAGGTACATCAGGCTGGCGACCGAGGTCGCCGCGCCTCGCTGGATCAGCAGGTACAGCAGCGAGCTGCCACCCAGTGTCAGCACCAGCACCGACCACGCCATCGCCAGCAGCAGATGCAGATGAAGATGCATCGGCTCGGTTTCCAGCAGCGCCAGCGGCAGCGTCACCAACAGCGCGGCCACCAGCTGCACGGCGTTGGCGCTGCGCACATCGCAGGGCTGCAGCCAGCGCTTCTGGTACAGCGTGCCGGCCGTGATGCTGCAAAGCGCCAGCACCGCCCAGCCCACCGTGGCCGGTGCAGCAGCGCCGAGTTGCAGCTTGTGGCCGACCACCAGCACCAGCCCGGCCAGGCCCATCAACAAGCCGATCCATTGGCGCCTGCTGACACGGTGCGAACCGGCCGCAGCACTCATCCACACCCCCGTCAGCACCGGTTGCAAACCGACGATCAACGCCGCCAGCCCCGCGCCCATTCCACCCTTCACCGCCACCCAAACGCCGCCCAGGTAGGCCGCGTGCATCAGCACACCGGTAACGGCCAGGTGCGCCCACTGCGCGCGGCCCTGCGGCCAGGGCGCACGGGCCCATGCGATCCAGAGACCGAAGACCAGGATCGACAAGCCATAGCGCCAAGCCAGAAACTTCATCGGGCCCGCGTGCGGCATGCCCAGGCGGGCGACAACGAAGCCGGTGCTCCAGATCAGCACAAAGAGCCACGGCATGGCGCGCAACAGCACCGCGCTGTCGGCCTTCATCGGCTGCGGTTCATTTCGTCCTGGCACGGATCTCGGGGATCGCCTTGCGCAGGTAGTACACCATCGACCACACCGTCAGCACCGCTGCCACCACCATCAGCCAGCTGCCCCAAAGGCGCGTGTCGATGAAACCGAACAGGCGGCCGTCGTAAAGCAGGAAGGGAATGGCCACCATCTGCGACACCGTCTTCAGTTTGCCCAGCATGTGTACCGCCACGCTGCGCGAGGCGCCGATGTGCGCCATCCATTCGCGCAGTGCCGAGATGGCGATTTCGCGGCCGATGATGATGAGCGCCACGATCGCACCCACGCGCCCTTCTTCCAGCAGCACCAGCAGCGACGCGCAGATCAGAAACTTGTCGGCCACGGGGTCGAGAAAGGCGCCGAAGGCCGAGGTCTGGTTGAGCTTGCGCGCCAGGTAGCCGTCGAGCCAGTCGGTGAGCGCGAACAGCACGAAGAGTGTCGTCGCCACCAGGTTCTTGGTGCCCACCTGCCAGTCGAGGTAGTACACGCCGATGATGAGCGGTATCGAGGCGATGCGCGCCCAGGTCAGCAGCGTGGGGATGGTGAAGAACATGCCGGGGCGGGTTGGGGTTTGGTCGCAGTTGCGGTCACAGCTGCGGTCACAGGTGCGGTCGCGGTTTCGGGTTGCACGGCGTCAGTCCAGCGAACGCGGCTTGAACTGCCGCTTTTCGTTAAACAGAAAAACTTCCGTCCACTTCCAGGGTTTGGGCAGCCTGGACACATCGCCGTACGGTGCGCCGCGGCGGATGGCCTCGATCGCGTAGTCGATGGTATTCCTGGCCTCGGGGTTGGCCGGCGGGCGCGTGACGCTAATGTGGCGCACGCTGCCGTCGGCGTTGAGTTCGACTTCCAGGATCGGGATGCCAAACAGCATCGGCGGTGGCTTGCCCATGTAGCTGCCCTGCGGGCTGGCGGCCACCATGCGGCGCCCGGCCTGGCGTTTGAATTCGTCCCAGCTGCGCGTGGTGGCTGCGGCTGGCAGCGCCACACGCGGGCCAAGGTCGATTGCGGAATTTGCTGCGGCCAGCGAAGTCGAAGGGGCCGGTGCAGGCGGCGGCGCGGTAGGACGTGCCGGCGTGGTTGCCGGCGCGGCCACGGTCGGACGCGGCGGCGCAGGCGCTGGCGTGCCTGGCGCAGGAACAGGCGCAGGTACAGACGCCGGCCCGGGCGCGGCACAGCCAGCGGCCATCGCCACCAGGGCGCACAGGGCGCCCAACAGCAAGCGGCGTTCTTGGACCGCCTCTTCAGTGCAAGGCACGGTAAATTTCCTCCGCCAGTTCTCGGCTGATGCCCTCGACCGTGACCAGGTCTTCAATACCCGCGCTGGCCACCCCCCTCAACCCCCCGAAACGCTGCAACAGCCGGGCCCGCTTGCGGGGGCCGACGCCACTGATGTCTTCGAGCTTGCTGCCGCCAGTGCGCACGCTGGCACGGCGGGCCCGCATGCCGGTGATGGCAAACCGGTGCGCCTCGTCCCGGATTTGCGCCACCAGCATCAGCGCGGCCGAATCATGCCCGAGAACCACCTTCTCCCGCCCATCGGCGAACACCAGTTCTTCCAGGCCGACCTTGCGGCCTGCGCCTTTTTCGACGCCCACGATCAGCGCCACATCCAGACCCAACTCTTCAAATACTCCACGCGCCATGCTGACCTGTCCACGGCCGCCGTCCACCAGCACCAGGTCGGGCAGGCGCGCCAGGCCGCGCTTGGCGGGGCGCGCAGGGGCGTTGGCCGCAGCGCTATCGGCTGCTTCGGCTGCTTCGACTGCTGGGCCCGCTAAAGCTGCCGGGGCTTGCACTGGTGCCAGGGCAGGCTCGGCAGGCACGGCTTCGTCGGCCTTGCCCGCCGCCACCGCCTCGGCCAGCCGCGCATAACGCCGCATCAGCACCTGTCGCATGGCGGCATAGTCGTCGCCGCCTGTGATGCCTTCGATGTTGAAGCGGCGGTACTGGCTGCTCTGCATGGCGTGGCCTTCATAGACCACGCAGGCCGCCTGCGTCGCTTCACCTGCCGTGTGGCTGATGTCGAAGCACTCGATGCGCAGTTGCGCCGGGTCGGCGGCGTCAAGGTCCAGGGTTTCGATCAGCGCGCGCGTGCGCTGCTGCTGCGAGCCTTCTTCAGCCAGCAGCCGGGCCAGCGACAACTCGGCGCCTTTGGCCGCCATCTCGAGCCAGATGCGGCGCTGCTCGCGCGGCTGGTGCTGGCCACGCACGCGCACGCCGCTGGTCTCGCTCAGCGCATCCAGCAGTGCCACATCGACGGCATGGCTCGTCACCAGTTGCGGCGGCACCGGCTGGCCGATGTAGTGCTGTGCGATGAAGGCTTCCAGCACCGCCACTTCAGCGCCGCGCGGTGCTGGCGCAGAGGCTTCATTTGCCTCGTCGGCCTCGTCGGACTCGGCAGAGGTCAAGGCCGCGCCGTCATCCACATGGGTCGGGAAGTACGCACGGTCGCCCAGGTGCCGGCTGCCGCGCACCATGGCCAGGTTGACGCAGGCGCGGCCGCCCGCCACCTTGACGGCCAGGATGTCAACGTCCTTGTCCGCCGCCGACAGGCTGCTGGCGTCCACCGACTGCTGGTGCAGCACGCGCGACAGCGACCCGATGCGGTCGCGCAGTGCCGCTGCCTGCTCGAATTCCAGCGCCTCGGCGTGAATCATCATCTGCGCCTGCAGGTCGTTGATGACCTCCTGCGGTTCACCCAGCAGAAAACGCTCGGCGTTGTGGACATCGCGCGCGTAATCGAGCGGGGCGATGAAACCCACGCAGGGGCCCGAGCAGCGCTGGATCTGGTACAGCAGGCAGGGCCGCGAGCGGTTGTTGAAAACCGAGTCCTCGCAGGTGCGCAGGCGAAACACCTTCTGCATCAGCTGAATCGTCTGCTTCACCGCCCAGGCGTTCGGGTAAGGGCCGAAGTAACGGTGCTTGCGCTCCACCGCACCGCGGAAGTACGACATCCTCGAGTACTGCGCCGCCAACGGGGCCGCTGCCCCTTTGGTCGGTGCGCCTGTGATCTTCAGATACGGGTAGCTCTTGTCATCGCGAAACAGGATGTTGAAGCGCGGCGCCAGCGCCTTGATGAGGTTGTTTTCCAGCAGCAGCGCTTCAGCCTCGGTGCGCACGACGGTGGTTTCCAGTCGCACGATGCGGTTCACCATCTGGCCGATGCGCGTGCCGTCAAGGTCACGGTGCAGGTAGCTGCTGACGCGCTTCTTCAGGTTGCGCGCCTTGCCGACATACAGCACGGTGCCCTGGGCGTCGATCCAGCGGTACACGCCCGGCAGGCCCGGCAGCGCGGCCACTTCGGCCAGCAGCTTGTCGCGCGGGGCCGGGTCGGGCTTGGCGGAGTCAGGGATCTCGTTCATCGCTGGCCATTTTCTACGCCTTCGATAATCGGCTGATGCCAGCCGCCGCAGCCCTGCAATGGGACCTCTTCTGCCGCGTCGTCGATAACCACGGCGACGCGGGCGTGTGCTGGCGCCTGGCCTGCGAACTGGCGCGGCGTGGCGACGCCGTGCGGCTCGTCATCGACGACGCCACAGCGCTGGCCTGGATGGCGCCATCGGGCTTCAGCGGGGTCGAGGTCTGTGCCTGGCCCGGGCCGGCTGAGCCGGGCGACGTGGTCATCGAGGCCTTCGGCTGCGACCCGCCCGCCAGCTTCGTGCATGCCATGGCGGCCATGGCGCCCAGCGGGCCGGTGTGGATCAACCTCGAGTACTTGAGCGCCGAAGGCTACGTCGAACGCTCGCACGGGCTGCCTTCGCCGCAGCGCAACGGCTTGAAGAAGTGGTTCTTCTACCCCGGCTTCACGCCGCGCACCGGCGGAGTGCTGCGCGAAGCAGGCCTGGCCGATGCGCGCGCGGCCTTCGACCGCAGCGACTGGCTGGCGGCGCTGGGCCTTGTGGTGGGTGCCGACGAGCGCGTGGTCAGCCTCTTCTGCTATGACAACGCGGCGCTGCCCGACCTGCTGGCCAGCCTGGCACAACAGCCGACGCTGCTGCTGCTGACACCGGGGCACGCCGAGCGCCAGGTCAGCCCGCTGGCGCAGGGCCTGCCAAAGGCGCTGCGCCTGGCCCGCCTGCCCTGGCTCAGCCAGCAGGACTTCGACCGTCTGCTGTGGGCCTGCGAGCTGAACGTCGTGCGCGGTGAGGATTCCCTCGTGCGCGCACTCTGGGCCGGTGCGCCATTCATCTGGCAGGCCTACCCGCAGCGCGATGGCGCGCACTGGAACAAGGTGAATGCGATGCTGGCGCAGTGGGCAGCGCCACCCGAGGTGGCCGCGCTCTGGCGGGCCTGGAACGGCGCACCGCAGGCCCGCTGGCCTGGCCTGGCGTTGACGCCGGCATGGTTGCAGGCCACCCACGCCTGGCGCGATCAGCTTTGCACCCAGCCTGATCTGGCGACCCAGCTGCAGGCTTTTGCCCGGGGCAAGGTGGCAGTCGCGGCGTAGCCTGCTGCTAGAATTGCGGGCTTTGCGCCACAACGCTGCGGCCGCTTCTAGCGCCTTGAAAATCCAGCACAGCCGCACATTCAGACCATCGCTCGCAGACCATCGCCCACGGAACATCGCCATGAAAATCGCCCAGGAAATACGCGCCGGCAACGTCATCATGCACGCCAGCAACCCGATGGTCGTGCTGAAGACCGAATACAGCCGCGGCGGCCGCAACGCCGCCACCGTGCGCCTGAAGATGAAGAACCTGCTCAACGGCGGCGGCGCCGAGGTTGTCTTCAAAGCAGATGACAAGATGGACCAGGTCATCCTCGACAAGAAGGACTGCACCTACTCCTACTTTGCCGACCCCATGTACGCTTTCATGGACGCCGAATACAACCAGTTCGAGGTCGAGTCCGAGAACATGGGCGACGCCATCAGCTACCTCGAAGACAACATGGCGGTTGAAGTGGTGTTCTACGACGGCAAGGCAATCTCGGTCGAACTGCCCACCACGGTGGTGCGCGAAATCGAAACCGACCCCGCCGTCAAGGGTGACACCTCGGGCAAGGTGTTGAAGCCGGCAAAGCTCGTCGGCACCGGCTTCGTCATCAGCGTGCCGATCTTCGTGGAAAACGGCGACAAGATCGAAATCGACACGCGCACCCACGAGTACAAGAAACGCGTTTGAGCGCGCCTGCTGCATGCACCAAGGCACCTGCGGGTGCCTTTTTGATTTGTGCATCATCTGGCCATGCCCTCTGAGTCCCGCTTCGATTTCGACGCCGCCGTCAGCAGCCCCTTTCGCATGCAGCCTGGCCTGCGCAAGCTGCCCCCTGGCAGCGCACAACTCACGCCGCTGCAGCCGGGTTCTCCCCACCAACGCGAAAAACTCGCCGTGCTGTCGGCTTACTGGACGCAGGCGCTGCTGGTGCGCGAAGGCTTCGACGCCGGCCCGGCGCTCGACGCGCTGTACCAGCAAGCGGCATCTGAACACCCACTGGCCTGGCACTGGGACGGGCAACGCGCGCACGCCTTGACGCTTGGCGCTGCGGTCGATCGTGACGGTGTTGTGGCGCAGACTGCGACTGGCGTCTTTGGCCTCGGTGACGAGGTCGCGCGTTGCCTGGCTGGCCTGCCGCCTGGCTGGAGACAGGTTGGGCTGCTCAGCCTGGCCTTCGCCGAAGACTTTGCACTCGTCGATGGTCGCGACGGCACCATCCCCTGGCTGGCCGTCACGCTGCCCAGCCATTGGGCGCCAGAAACCAAAGTCGGCCAAGACTTTGCCAGCGTCCACGCACCAGTGGCCGACAACAGCCTGCTCGTCAATGCCGCAGCCTCGCTAACGCGCCTGGTGTGCGGGCCCGAACGCTGGGAACGTTTTGTCTGGAACGTCACCGACCAGCCGCGCCTGCATGCGCACCCGGCTCGCACCGGACACGCACGCTGGCAGCACACCGAAGTGGCGCAAGCCTGGTGGCGCACCGAAAGGCAGACCTTCATTCCGCTGCCTGCGCAGATGCTGGCGGTGTTCACGATCCAGGTCCAGGTGCAGCGCCTGGCGGACGCGCTGGACACGCCGCAGCGCGCGCTGGCGCTGCACGGTGCCATCGCCAGCATGAGCCCTGCCGTGCTCGCTTACCGCGGCTTGCAGACGGTGCATCAGCCGCTGCTGGCCTGGCTGGCCGAACGGGCCGGGGCGAGCACGGGGTGAAGTCGCAGCAGACTTATCTGCACAGCAACGGACTGCCGGCGCGCTGGGCCCACCGTCCGCACTTCGTCATCCTGGACACCGACTTCGGCCTGGGCCACAACTTCCTGGCCACCTGGGACGCGTGGCGCCAGGACGCCGCGCGCTGCGAGCGGCTGCATGTGGTGGCGCTGGCGCAGCAGCCACCGCAGCGCGCCGAGATCGAAAGCGCGCATGGCGATTTGAGCCTGTCCGCACTGGTCAAATCCTTGCTGCAGGCTTGGCCGCCGCTAACGCCCAACCTGCACTGCCTTGACTTTGAAGAAGGCCGTGTCCAGCTGACGCTGGCGGTGGCCCGGCAACCGGCCGATCTGACGCCGCTGCTGCGCGCGCTGCGGCTGCAGGTCGACGCCATCTTTCTCATCCCCGCGAGGGCCCCGCAGCGGTGGACAGCGCAACGCCTGAAGGCCGTCGCGCGGCTCGCCGCAGACCATGCCACGGCCGCCGCAGGCAGCGCGGATACCGACCTGCAAGCCAGCTTGACAACGGCCGGATTTGAGGTGCAAGCAACTGCCATCGGCAACGGCCAGCGCGGCATGACGGTTGCAGCATACGCACCGCGCCACGCGCCGCGCAGGCTGCCTGCGCTGTCAGTGGCCACGCGCAGCGCTGTCGTCGTGGGCGCCGGACTGGCGGGCGCCGCAGTGGCGCAAGCACTGGCCCGCCAAGGCCTTTCGGTGACGGTGCTGGAGCGCGAAGAGGCGCCCGCGCAAGGCGCGTCGGGCAACCCGGCGGGCCTGTTCCACGGCACTGTCAACGCGGCCGACGGCCGCTATGCGCGCCTGTACCGCGCCGCAGCGCTGGCGGCCGCCACCGAATACCGCAGCGCCATCACGAGCGCTGGCGTCAAGGGCCAGATCAACGGTTTGCTTCGCCTGGCCGAACACAAAGCAGGCACTCCCGGCCTGCAGGCGCTGCTGCACGACCTCCACTTGCCGGTGGACTATGTGGCAGTGCTGGACGCCAACGCCGCGTCGCAGCTTGCCGGCGTGCCGCTGCGCCAGGCTTGCTGGCACTACCCCGGTGGCGGTTGGCTGGCGCCGGCGTCCTGGGTGCAGCACGCGCTGCGCGCACCCGGCATCAGCTTCAGGGGCCGCGCCGAGGTGGCGGCGCTGCTGCGTGACGGCGATGTGTGGTGGCTTCTCGACGCCGTTGGCGCTGTCATCGAGCGATCGGCACTCGTCGTGCTGGCCAACGCCGCCGACGCAGCGCGGCTGCTCGCGCCGCTGGGCCACACGCCGTGGCCCTTGCGCCAGACGCGCGGCCAGGTCACGCACTGGCGCCTTGCTGCACCTTCACCGCTGGCCCTGCCCGTGGCGGGCGACGGCTACGCGCTGCCGCTGCCGGGCGGATTGCTTTGCGGTGCCACGCGTCAGGACGACGACGCCGACCTGCAGGTGCGCCACGCCGACCACCTGCACAACGTCGCGCGCCTGCAGCAGCTGGCCGGTCTGCAGGCACCTGCCGATGCCGACCACTGGCAAGGCCGCGCAGGCCAGCGCCTGCACAGCGACGACAACCTGCCGATCGCCGGCGCCGTGCCGTCTCTGTCGATGGCGCCAGGGCAACGCCTGGACCAGGTGCGGCTGCTGCCGCGCGAAGCGGGTCTGTTCGTGTTGATGGCCCTGGGGGCGCGCGGCCTGACGCTGGCGCCGCTGCTGGGCCGGCTGGTGGCGGCGCAGGCCACCGGCACGCCGTGGCCGCTGGAGCAGGACCTGGCCGATGCGGTGGACCCGGCACGCTGGATCGTGCGCGCCGCGCGGGCGCGGACCCGCCCTTCGGGTTTGGAATCAGCCGGTCAAGCGGGCTGAGCGGGCGCGGCCGGCGGTTCGCCGTCGTCGTCCGGTTCGTCAGCGATTGGCGGCAGGCCCGCTGCCTTGCGCGCAGCCTTTTCCTTGTCCTTTTCTTCTTTCTTCTTCTTCTTGACCAGCTCGCGCTGGCGCTTTTCAAACGAATAGTTGGGTTTGGCCAAAGCGTGTCCTTGAATTGCGGGTGGGTTGACTCGGTCAGGAAATGACGTTGGCCCGATTAGAACACCAGCCTCTTCACGCCCTGCGCCGTGCCCAGCAGGCAGACGCTGGCACGCTGGCGCGCAAAGATGCCCACGCTGACGACGCCGGGCCACTGGTTGATTTCGGTTTCCAGTGCCAGCGGGTCGCTGATGACGAGGCCGCGCACGTCCAGGATCGGGTGGCCGTTGTCGGTCAGCACACCGGGCCGCAGCGTGGCGCTGGCGCCCATCGCCGCAAAGCGGCGCGTGATCTGCGCGGCGGCCATGCCGATCACCTCCACCGGCAGCGGGAAGGTGCCCAGCACGGTGACGAGCTTGCTGCCGTCGGCGATGCAGACGAAGCGCTCGGCCAGGTCGGCCACGATCTTCTCGCGTGTGAGCGCGCCGCCGCCGCCCTTGAGCATGCAACCGCTGCTGTCGATCTCGTCGGCGCCGTCCACGTACACCGGCAGCCGCAACACCGCAGACGCGTCCAGCACCAGGATGCCGTGCGCGCGCAGCCGCTCGGTGCTCTGCACCGAGCTGGACACCGCGCCGCGAATGTCGTGCTTGATGCCAGCCAGCGCGTCGATGAAGTGGTTGACGGTGGAGCCCGTGCCCACGCCCACCAGTTCACCGGCCACCACGCAGTCCAGCGCGGCGCGGCCGACCAGGGCTTTCAGTGCGTCTTGATTCATCTGCGCGATTATCGGCACCCGGGCAGCGGCGACAATCGCGCCATGCCTCCTGTTCCCTACGCGTTCACGCGCACTTTCCTGTTCGGCCTGGACGCAGAGTTCGCCCACGACCTCACGCTCGGCAGCCTGGCCCGCTTGCAGAACACGCCCGCCCAGCACCTGTGGGCGCAGCCACGCGTCGCCGACCCGGTGACGGTGGCCGGCCTGCGCTTTCCCAACCGCGTCGGCCTGGCCGCCGGCCTGGACAAGAACGGCCGCTGCATCGACGGCCTCGGCGCGATGGGTTTCGGCTTCATCGAAGTCGGCACCGTCACGCCCAAGGCGCAACCTGGCAATCCGAAGCCGCGCATCTTCAGGCTGCCGGCCAAGCAGGCCCTGATCAACCGGCTGGGCTTCAACAACACGGGGCTGGCGGCCTTCATCGCCAACGTCAAACGCGCCCACAGCTTCCGCGCTGCGGGTGGCATCGTGGGCCTGAATATCGGCAAGAACGCCAACACGCCGATAGAGCGGGCGGTGGACGATTACCTGGTCTGTCTTACCGGCGTCTATCCGCACGCCGACTACGTCACCATCAACGTCAGCAGCCCGAACACGCGCAACCTGCGCGAACTGCAGGGCGACGCGGCACTTGACGCGCTGCTGTCGGCGCTGCATCTGCGGCGCCTGGCGCTGACGCGCCAGACCGGCAGGCGGGTGCCGATGTTCGTCAAGATCGCACCCGACCTGGAACCGGCGCAGGTGGACGTGATTGCGGCGGCGCTGCGCAAACACGGCATCGACGGCGTCATCGCCACCAACACCACGGTCGCACGCGACGCCGTGCAGGGACTGCCGCACGCGCGCGAAGTGGGCGGCCTGAGCGGCGCGCCGGTGTTCGAGGCCAGCAACCGCATCATCCGGCTGCTGCGCAGCGCGCTCGGCCCTGCCTACCCGATCATTGGCGTGGGCGGTGTGCTGAGCGGCGCCGACGCCCGCGCCAAGATCGACGCCGGTGCCGACCTGGTGCAGCTCTACACCGGACTCATCTACCAGGGCCCGCCGCTGGTGACTGAGGTGGCGCAGGCGCTGGCGCCGGCGCAGGTTGGCGTGCTGAAGCTGCTGGCCTAGAACACGTCCAGCGTCGGGAAGCTGTCGCTGCCCTGCAGGCAGTTCCACAACACACAAGCCAGGCCAAGATCGCCTGACCACAGCGAATAGCGCCCCCTGCCGTACTGACTGTGGTGCTGATCGACTTGGGCCACCGCATGCATCGCCAGCGCACGCGCGCGGTCGAGCCACTGCGCGTCGCCACTGCGCCGCCACAGCTTGAGCATGGCCATCGCGCTACCCGCCGTGCCGTGACAGAGCGACGCGCCTTTGCGCAGTGGGCCGGCGCGCCAGCTCAGTTCACCTGCGCCCAGCAGCAGCGCGTCCCAGTCCGCGCTGCGCGGTGCTCCGGCCAGGCGGCAGATGATGCCGGGCGCACCGTGGCAGTCCTGCACGAGCATGGCGCGGGGATAGGGTTTGGCAGGCGTTTCGGGCTCTGGCGCCCAGTTGATGCCACCGCCGCCGTGGCGGGCAGTGGCCTGCAAGGTGTGCAGTGCGCGGTCGGCAAAGGCCTGCGCCAGCGGCGCATCCAGCAGCGCGGCGGCGCGCAGGGCCGGGAAGACATTGCCAGCGAAGCCGTGGCCCGCGCCCAGCAACACACAGGGGCGGCCATAAAGGTCCTGGCGCCAGAGCCAGAGGCCACCAAATTCAGCCACGCTTTCCATCTCGTCCCAGATGATCTGCAGGGCTTCGCGCACCAGTGCCGCCCAGCGGGGCTGCGCGCTGAACTCGGCCATGAAAACGGCAGCCAGCACGGTGCCGGGCGAACCCCACAGTGCTTCGCGCACGGGGTTGTGCAGGTTGTTGCGCACGGCTTCAAACAGCGCATCGGCCACCGCATCGTCGTGGCTCAAGGTCCAGTGCAACAGCAGCAGCCCGGCGTCACCCAGCAGGTAGGACTGCGTGCCATGCTGCGGCTCGCCGAGATTCACACGGTTCTTCCGCAGCAGGCCGGCGACGAAGGCGCGGAAATCGGGCTTGTGCTGGATGGCGCCGGCGCGCGCCAGGTGTTCCAGCGCCCACACCACGCCGCCTGCGCCGCAGTACAGATCGTGAAAGCGTTCGTCGGGCTGCGCGGGATCGTCCAGTGGGTGCGCGGGCCAGCCCAGATTGACGTCGAAGCGGGCACAGGCATCGTCGGCAAAACGCTGCAGCGCGGCGCGCGCGGTGTTGGCGTGCCACGGCGCACCAGCCAGTGCTTCATGCCGTGCGGGGTCGAACAGCTTGTCCATACCAGTCACCCTTTCAATCGCCCTTCACCAGACCTTCGCGCCGCGCGTCTGCGCCCCCCAGCCAGCCGCTGCCGACGCGCTGGATCACCTGCACGCCGCTCGTCAACACCCGCTGCTCCACGCGGTGGCCACGGGCGCGCAGCGCGTCCAGCGTGGCGGCCGGAAAGAAGCCCTGCTCCAGCACCGTGGGCCCGTCGAAATTGCCGAAGTTGGGCAGGTCGATGGCCTGCTGCGGATCCAGGCCCCATTGCATTGTGCCGATGAGCGTCTTCGCGGCAAAGTGGATGATGGCCGGGCCGCCGGCTGAGCCCAGCGCCATCAGCAACTGGCCGCTGCGCGCGTCAAAGACCAGCGTCGGGCTCATGCTGGAGCGCGGCCTCTTTCCGGGCTCGATGCGGTTGGCCACCGGGCGGCCCTGCGCGTCGGCGGGCACCAGCGAAAAGTCAGTCATCTGGTTGTTGAGAAGGTAGCCCCCGGGCAGGCCGCTGCCGCCGTCGGCCATCAGGCGCGCGCCGAAGGCTGATTCGATGGTGCTGGTCATGGCGACGGCCCGGCCTTGCGCGTCCACGACACTGATGTGGCTGGTGCCGTGCTCGGGCTGCTCGGGCATCGGCGCGTAGGCCGTCGCGTCAGTGCCAGGCTGGCCAGGCACGGCGCTGCGCATGCTGCGCGCGCCGATGAGCGCGGCGCGCTGGCGCAGGTAGGCGTCGGCCAGCAGGCTGGTCCAGCGGCCTGCGGGGGCGGCCACGAAGTCGGGGTCGGCGACGTACACCGCACGGTCCGCAAAGGCCAGGCGCGAGGCTTCGGTGTAGCGGTGCAACCAGTCGGCGCCGGGCACGCCGGCTTGCAGCGCGGGCTGCACCGGCGCGACGGGCAGGCGCTCCAGCAGCCCCAGGATCTGCATCAGCGCCAGATGCCCCGACGACGGCGGCGGAAAGCCGCAGACGCGGTAGAGCGTGAGCCACAGCGTGCAGATGGCGTCGCGCTGTTTGGCTGTGTAGTCCGACAGATCGCTGGCAGCCATGCGGCCCGGGACGGCATGGCCGCGCACGCGCGCCACCAGGTCGGCTGCGATGGGCCCGTGGTGCAGCGCGTCGCTGCCGTGTTCGGCGATGGCGCGCAGCACGGCCGCCAGCGCAGGGTTGCGCAGGATGTGGCCCACGGCGTGCGGTTCGCCGCTGGCGGTATAGAAATAGGCGCGGGCCTGCGCGTCCCCGCGCAGCAGCGGGTCTGCCAATAGCATCGTGTGCAGTCGAGGGCTGAGCGCGAAGCCCTGTTCGGCCAGCGTGATGGCCGGTTCGAACAAGAGCCGCCAAGCCAGCCGCCCGTGCTGCCGGTGCGCGGCTTCAAGCATCTTCAGCGCGCCCGGCGTGGCCACGGCGCGGCCACCGAAGACGGCCTGCGCAAAGGGCACGGGCTTGCCATCACCGCCCAGGAAGAGCCGCTCGTCAGCGGCTGCCGGTGCGGTTTCGCGCCCGTCCCAGGCCTGCACGGCAGTGCCGTCCCAGTGCATCAGGAACGCACCGCCGCCGATGCCGCTGGACTGCGGCTCGACCAGCGCCAGCACCAGCTGCGCCGCAATCGCCGCGTCGAGCGCGCTGCCACCCACTTTGAGGGTTTGGTAGCCGGCCCCGGAGGCCAGCGGGTTGGCAGTCGCGACCATGAATCGCTCGGCCGCGACGGCGGTCCTGGCGGTCCAGCCCGAGGCGCCCTCGGGCGCCGTGAGTGTGGGTGGCGTGAGTGGTGTGAGTGGTACAAGCGGCGCAGGCGGCACGGCCGCGCAGCCGACCAGCGCAACTGCGACTGCAGCCGTGACTGCACCCGCGACTGCACCCGCAACCGCACCTGCAAAACGGAATCGACTCATGGGGCTGCCGATGTGGGCCAGCCCGGGATGTTAGTGAAGCGGCGCGCCCGTCTTGCTTTGCAGCTCTTCAAGCGTGACGCCCGTCGCCAGCTCCACCACCTTCAGGCCCTGCGGCGTGACGTCCAGCACCGCCAGGTCGGTGATGATGCGGTTGACCACGCCCACACCCGTCAGCGGCAGCGTGCAGGCGGGCAGGATCTTGAGGTCGATGCTGCCGTCCTTCTTCTTCGCCACGTGCTCCATCAGCACCAGCACACGCGCCACGCCGGCCACCAGGTCCATCGCGCCGCCCATGCCCTTGACCATCTTGCCGGGGATCATCCAGTTGGCCAGGTCGCCTTTGGCGCTGACCTGCATTGCGCCCAGGATGCTCAGGTTGATCTTGCCGCCGCGGATCATTGCGAAGCTGTCGTGGCTGCCGAAGATGCTGCTGCCGGGAATGGTGGTGACGGTCTGTTTGCCGGCGTTGATGAGGTCGGCATCAACTTCGTCTTCAGTCGGAAAGGCGCCGATGCCGAGCATGCCGTTTTCGCTTTGCAGCCAGACTTCGATGTCGCTGCGCACAAAGTTGGCCACCAGCGTGGGCAGCCCGATGCCCAGGTTGACGTAGTAGCCGTCGTGCAGTTCCTGCGCCGCGCGGGCTGCCATCTGGTCGTGTGTCCAGGCCATGGTCAGACCCTCGCTTTCTCGGTGATGGTTCGTTTTTCGATGCGCTTTTCGGGCGTCGGATTGAGCACGATGCGGTGTACATAGATGCCCGGCAGGTGGATCGCGTCGGGTGCCAGCGCGCCCAGCGGCACGATCTCTTCCACTTCGACAATCGTGACCTTGCCGGCCATCGCGGCGGCGGGGTTGAAGTTGCGTGCCGTGAGGCGGAAGACGAGGTTGCCCGAGGTGTCGGCCTTCCAGGCTTTCACCAGCGCCACGTCGGGCACCAGGGCGCGCTCCATGACATAGGTGTGGCCGTCAAATTCACGCAGCTCCTTGCCATCGGCAACGATGGTGCCCACACCGGTGCGGGTGAAGAAGGCGGGGATGCCGGCGCCACCGGCGCGCAGCTTTTCGGCCAGCGTGCCCTGGGGCGTGAATTCCAGTTCCAGTTCGCCGGCCAGGTACTGGCGTTCGAACTCCTTGTTCTCGCCGACGTAGCTGGAGATCATCTTCTTGATCTGCCGCGTTTCCAGCAGCTTGCCGAGGCCAAAACCATCGACACCGGCGTTGTTGGAAATGACAGTCAGGTCCTTGGCGCCGCTGTCGCGCAGCGCGTCGATCAACGCTTCAGGAATGCCGCACAGGCCAAAGCCGCCGACGGCGAGCAACTGGCCGCTCTGCGTCACACCGGCCAGCGCGGCAGCGGCACTGGGGTAGATCTTGTTCATGTGCGTTTGTCTCCAACAAGCTTCGGGTAAGTGCGCAGCGTACTACGTAAGCCATTAAGTAGGCAGTCCGTAAGATCGCTTAAAGCGACAACCCTGATGCCGACGATATGACCAAGCCCTTGCCTCATCCCTCGCCCATCCCCGCCCCCGAGCCTTCGGCAGCGGACCTTGCCTCGCTGCAGGACGCGCTGACCCGCGTCTTCGCGCCCTGGGTTCAGGCGCTGGAGTTGAGGATCGTTGAGGCACACGCCGGCCAGATCACGCTCGACCTGCCGGTGGCGCCGCTGCACGTACACGTGGGCGGTGTGCTGTGCGGCCAGACGATGATGGCCGCCGCCGACACCGCCATGGTGCTGGCCGTGATGACGCGCGTGGGCGCCTTCAAGCCGATGACCACGGTGCAGTTGCAAACCAGCTTCCTGCGGCCCATTGCCGGCGACAGCGGCAACGCGCGCGTGGTGGCGCGTGTGCTGCGCCTGGGGCGCAACCTGGTGTTCGGCGAAGTCGAGCTGCTCAACGCCAAAGGCGAACTCGCAGCGCACACCACCACCACCTGCGCGCTGCTGTGAACAGCGCCGCCGCCATTGGCGCGCTCGACTACCGCAGCGCCTTCGACCTCGCACCGGTGGGCCTGGTGCTGTCGCGCCAGCGCCAGATGATCGACTGCAACCAGGAGCTGCTGGCGATGTTTGGCGCCGAGCGCGCGCAGATCATCGGCAGCTCTTTCGAGATCCTCTACCCCAGCGCCGACGAGTACCAGCGCATGGGCCTGCGCATTGCCGCGCAGCTGGACAGGACAGGACGCTACGCCGACGAACGCGTCATGAAGCGCCTGTCTGGCCCCGCTGCCAAGGACACGGTGGGCGAACTCTTCTGGTGCCACGTCAGCGGCCGCGCGCTCGACCCGGCCGACCCGCACAAGGCCGGCATCTGGGTCTTCGAAGACCTGTCGTCCAAGCGCGTGCTGACGGTGGACCTGACGCCGCGTGAACGCGAAGTGGCCGCCCTGCTGATCCAGGGGCTGACGAGCAAGGGCGTCGGCAAGCGGCTGGCGATCAGCCCGCGCACGGTGGACGTGTACCGCGCCCGCTTGATGCGCAAGACGAACGCGGCCACCACTACCGAGCTTGTCCACAAGCTGCTGCAAGGCTCCGGCGCCTGAGCGCGGCGAGTCCACGCGCTGCTTGGAAACACCCCGGAATACACCACCGAGACTTGGCGCGCCACCCCTACAAGGGTATGGCACGCGCCTTCCGGCTGCCCCCTAACATCCCGCAAAGACCGCCATGGAGACCTTGACCCAAGTGCTGGCAGGCAAGGGCACCGAATTGCTGCTGCAAATCAACTGGAACCAAGGGAGAAAAATGGAACCGATTCGAGTATTCGTGGTGGCTGACCACCCCATGATCCGCCACGGCCTGGCGGCGATGCTGAAGGCCAAACCGGGCATCACCTGGGTCGGCGACGCAGCTAACGGTGCAGATGCGGTGCGCAGCATCCCGGTGCTGGCGCCCGACGTGGTGCTGATGGACCTGGTGATGCCGCGCATGGACGGCGTGGACTGCATGCGCGCGCTGCGGCCGCTGCTGCCGAACACCAGGTTCGTCATCCTGACGAGCCTGCTCGACCCGGCCGAGGTGCGCCGTGCGATGGACGCCGGGGCCTGCGGCTACCTGCTGAAGAACGCATCGTCGCAGGAACTCGTCACCGTGATCCAGATGGCGCAGCGCGGCCAGCAAGTGCTGGCGCCCGAAGTCACGGACGCACTGGTGGCACGCCAGACAGACGTGTCCCCGGGCGGCGACCTGACGGCGCGTGAACGAGAACTGCTGGCGCTGCTGGCGCGAGGCCATTCCAACCAGGCCATCTCGACCGAACTCACTATCGCCATGCCGACCGTGAAGTTCCACGTCACCAACATCCTGGCCAAGTTGAACGCCGACAACCGCACCGCAGCCGTGCTGGTGGCGCTGCGGCACAAGCTGGTGGCGCTGGAGTGAGCCCGCGCATGCAAGTCCGCAAGGACTTGCACGGCTGGCGAACGCCCGGCGGCG
>JANNGN010000333.1:0-1644 GCA_031403895.1 Rubrivivax sp.
CACGACCTTGGCCACACACCCTTCGGCCACGCCGGCCAGGACGCGCTGCAAGCCTGCATGACCCGGCACGGCGGCTTCGAGCACAACCTGCAGAGCCTGCGCGTGGTGGACCGGCTGGAGGCACGCTACGCCGCCTTTGACGGCCTGAACCTGAGCTTCGAAACACGCGAAGGCATACTCAAGCACTGCAGCCAGCGCCATGCTGCGCGCCTGGTCGCGGCTGAGCCCGCCGGGCCCGCTGCACGCTTCCTGAGCGGAGGGCAGCCCAGCCTGGAAGCCCAGCTCGTGAACCTGGCCGACGAACTGGCCTACAACGCGCACGATGTCGATGACGGCGTGCGCTCGGGCCTGATCACGCTGCAGCAACTGCTGGCCGTGCCGCTGCTGGCGCAGGGCCACGCGGCCGTGATGGCCCAGCACCCAGGTCTTGGCGAGCGCCGCGTGCTGCACGAAATCCTGCGCCGCATGCTGTCGGCGCAGATCGGGGACCTGGTCAGTGCCACCACGGCCGCGCTGCACAGGGCGCAGCTCGATCAGCCGACGCTCGACGCCGACACCGTGCGTCTGCTGCCGCCGCTGGTGCAGATGAGCACGGCGTTGCGCGAGCAGACCACCACACTGAAGCGTTTTCTGTTCAGCGAGCTTTACCGCCACCCGCAAGTGACGCAGATGACGGGACTGGCGCGCACCGTGGTGACCGAGCTTTTCGCGCGTTATGTCGAGCAACCGTCCGAAATGCCACCGGAATACTCGCAGCGGCCCGACCTGCCCCGCGCAGTGGCCGACTACATCGCGGGCATGACCGACCGCTACGCGCTGCGCGAACATCAGCGGTTGACGGGCCGGCGCCTGTTCGACGCCTGAACGCCCGACACGCGAACGCAATGGCCCGCCTGCCCCGACTGTCGCTTGCCGGCCAACCCCACTGGTTGATCCAGCGCGGGCACAGTGGCAACCCGGTCATGGCCGACGTTGCCGACCGCATCAGCTTCCTGGCTGCGCTGACCGAGGCTGCGGCAGAAAGCCAGGTGCAGATCCACGCCTTTGCCCTGTTGAGCAAAGAGGTGCATCTGCTGGCAACGCCCGCCAACGCTGCCGGCCTGAGCCGCATGATGCAGTCGCTGGGCCGCCGCTATGTGAGTGCCTACCATCGTCGTCATGGTGGCAGTGGAACGCTATGGGAAGGGCGATTCCGGTGCGCCGTGGTCGAATCGGGTGCAACGTTGCTGGACGTGATGTGCCTCATCGACGGCATGCCAGGCGCGCTGCAAGAGCCAGACGCCAGCAGCCTGGACCACCGGGCCGGCGGCGCAGCCCACCCGCTGCTGGTTGACCCACAGCCTTATTGGCAACTGGGCAACACGCCATTTGACCGCCAGGACCGCTGGCGCCGACGCGTGACAGAGGGCCTGCCCGCTGGCCAGGCCAGTGCACTGATTGCCGCCGCGCTGGGTGGGTGGGCGGTGGGCTCGGCAGCGTTCGCCGCCACCGTGGCAGAGCTTGCCGCGCGGCCGGCGGTACCCCGGTCGCGCGGCCGGGCGCGGTTGCCAACGGCAGCGGAGGCAGCGTAGGCAACGCGGGCACGTGATGTGCTTCTTGAGGAGCCTGGGGGGATTGCACGCCCAGCACGCCAACCGAGGCGGG
>JANNGN010000334.1:0-2829 GCA_031403895.1 Rubrivivax sp.
GCGCCAGTCCAGCTTCATGCCGATGGTGATGAAGAACAGGCCCAGCAGCACGTCGTGGAAGGGCCGGATGTCGGTCTCGACCTGGTGCTTGTATTCGGTCTCGGCCACCAGCATGCCGGCGACGAAGGCGCCCAGCGCCAGCGACAGGCCGGCGAGTTCGGTCAGGTAGGCCAGGCCCAGCGTGACGAGCAGCAGGTTGAGCATGAAGAGCTCTGCGCTCTTCCTGCGCGCCACCAGAGTCAACCACCAGCGCATCACGCGCTGTCCGCCCACCAGCAGCAGAGCCAGCAGCAGCGCGGCCTTCAGGCCCGCCCAGGCCATCGCGATGAACATGTCCTCGGCCGGCGAGCCCAGCGCCGGGATCAACACCAGCAGTGGCACAACGGCCAGGTCCTGGAACAGCAGCACGCCCATCACGCGCTTGCCGTGTTCGCTATCCAGCTCCAGCCTTTCGGCCATCATCTTGACGACGATTGCCGTTGACGACATGGCCAGCGCGCCGCCCAGCACCACCGCACCTTGCCACGACATCTGCCAGGCCTTGCCGAGCACTGCCGAATAAGCGAAGACGAGCAGGAAGTGCCCAAGCAGCGTGACCGCGATCGTCAGCACCACCTGCGCCAGCCCAAGGCCGAACACCAGCATGCGCATGCTGCGCAACTTGGGCAGGTTGAATTCGAGCCCGATGACGAACATCAGGAAGACGACGCCGAACTCGGCCAGGTACTTCACGCTCGCCGTGTCCTTGGCCAGCGCCAGCGCGTTGGGGCCGATGAGCACGCCCACCACCAGGTAACCCAGCATCGGCGGCAACTTCAGCGAGCGGCAGGCCACCACGCCCAGGACTGCGGCAACCAGGTAGAGCAGCACCAGTTCGAGGGTCGTTGCCAAGGCTGCAGGCCAGAAGGAAGATGAAGCGTGGAAAGGGGCTTGCCTAGAATGCGCCGATCCTATTCGACCGCCTCTGGCCTGCGCTGCCCCGCGCGCGGCTTGAGGCACACCGCATGAGCAAACCCGCGCTGTTTTTCGCCCCCGAGTTGCTGCTGCGCGCCCAGGGCTCTGGCCTGGGCATGAAGGCCGCGATCTTTGATGTCGATGGCGTGCTGACCGACGGCCGCATCTACATCGGCGAACACGGCGAAACGGTGAAGGCCTTCAGCACGCTGGACGGGCATGGGCTGAAGCTGCTGGCGCGGGCCGGCATCGAACCGCTGGTGATCACGGGCCGCGACTCGCCGGCGGTGCGCCGGCGCGTGGCCGACCTTGGCCTGCGGCACGCGGTGTACGGCGCCCACGACAAGCTGGCTGCGGCCGAATCGTTGCTGGCCACGCTGTCCCTGCGCTGGGCCGACGTGGCCGCGATGGGCGACGACTGGCCCGACCTGCCACTGCTCGCCCGTGCCACCCTGGCCTGTGCGCCGGGCAACGCGCATGCCGAGGTCAAGGCAGTTGCTCACCACGTCACCCGTGCCTGCGGCGGTCACGGTGCGGCGCGGGAGTTCTGCGACCTGCTATTGATGGCCTCGGGCCGCTACGCCACGTTGCTGCAGGACCATCTGAAGACGCTCGATGGTGCGTGAACGAGGTTCGGCGAATCCCTTCGCGTATTCCATCGCGGACCTCAGCGCCGATGCCACCGCAGATGCCGCAGCGCATACCACCGCGTCGCCCGCACCATGAGCGTTGAACTCCACCTGCCCGACCTGCCCGAAGTGCCCATCTCGCTGGGCCTGGCGCCGGCCCCTGCCAGGCTGGCCATGCCCTGGCACCTGCGCCTGCGCGACGCCCTCTCGTCCTATCTGCCGCTGCTGCTGATGACGTTGCTGGCCCTGGCGACGTGGTGGCTCGTGAAGAACTCGCCGCAGCCGGTTGTGGCGGCCGACGCGCGGCCCGTGTCGAGCGAGCCCGACTACACGATGACGCAGTTTGCGTTGTCGCGTTTTGATGCCGAAGGGCGGTTGAAGGTGCGCATCGAGGGTGCAAGGCTGCGCCACTTCCCGGCCACCGACCGCATCGAGATCGACAACGCGCAGATCCGCGCCTACGCGCCCGACGGCCGAGTCACGCTGGCAACAGCCCGGCGTGCGCTGGGCAATGGCGACGGCAGCGAAGTCCAGCTGTTGGGCGGCGCTGAAGTCACGGCGGTGGATGCAGCCGGCAATCCGCTGTTGATGCGCGGCGAGTTCTTGCACGTCTTCCTGCTCACCGAGCGCGTCCAGTCTCACCTGCCTGTTTTTGTGCAGCAGTCGGGGGGCGAGCTGCGCGCCAGCGGTCTGGACTACGACAACGCCTCGCGCAGGATGGTGCTGAAGGGCCCTTTGCGCATGGTGCTGATGCCGCGGGTGCCAGCGGCCAAAAGCGCGGCCAAGGCCAGCGGCGCCGCAGCCAGGCCGCCACCATGACGGCACCACTGGTCTTCATCACCGGCGCTTCCAGCGGCATCGGCCAGGCCCTGGCCGCGCGCTATGCGCAAGCCGGCTGGCGGCTGGCGCTGGTGGCGCGTCGTGCGGCTGAGCTGCAGGCGTGGGCGCAGGCGCAAGGCCTGGCCGCCGACCGTGTGGCGGTGTACCGCGTCGACGTGGCCGACTCCGACAGCATCATCGCCGCGGGCGCCGCCTGCATCGCAGGCCAGGGCTTGCCGGACGTGGTCATTGCCTGCGCCGGTGTCAGTGTCGGCATGGACAGCGCCGAGCGCGGCGACCTGGACCTGATGCGCGACATGTTCGCTCTCAACAACGTCGGCCTTGCCGCCACCTTCCATCCTTTCCTGCGCCTGATGCGACAGCGCGGCGCGGGCACGCTGGTCGGCATTGCCAGCGTGGCGGCCAT
>JANNGN010000335.1:0-2526 GCA_031403895.1 Rubrivivax sp.
GCTAGGCTCCCGTGAAGCAGAAGGCCACGCCAAGTGCTACACCTGTTTTTACAGCCACTGCGACAACATCGTCTTCCCTGCTACCACCGCCACACTGAGTGGCGCCGACAACCGCCACCTGCCGGGCGTGGCGCACGTGCACATGGCCGACCATGCTGAGCCTTGGGCAGAGCTGCAGCGCTGGCTTTGATCAGCGCTCAGACCGCGAATTCGCGCTCGCCTGTCAGCACCTGCCCGGCTTCGATCTCACCGTCGGCCTCGATGCGCGTGCGCACCGCCCGGTACACCGGCGCAAAGTCCGGCGCTGTGGCGTCGAAGAGCTGCTGGAACGAGTCGATGACGAAGTAGCTGGCCTGGTAGGTGTCGATGCGGTAGCGGCTGCGCATCAACCGCTGCAGTTCGAAGGCCACGCGGCGGGGCTGGTCCGAGCGCACGCTGTGCTGCAGCTCACCCGCTGAACTCAGGATGCCGGCCCCGTACGCGCGCAAGCCCTTCGGCGTTTGGATCAGGCCGAACTCCACCGTGTACCAGTACAGCCGCGCCAGCAGCTCACAGGCATCGAGCCGGCTGGCCTTCAGGCCACCCGCACCGTAAGCCTGCATGTAGTCGGCGAAGGTGGGGTTGAAGAGCAGCGGCACATGACCGAAGAGGTCGTGGAAGATATCGGGCTCGACCACGTAGTCGAACTCTTCGGGCTTGCGGATCCAGTCCGTCACCGGGAAACGGCGCTCGGCCAGCAGCGCGAAGAAGGCTTCTTCCGGGATCAGCCCCGGCACGCCCACCACCTGCCAGCCGGTGGCGCGTTGCAGGCGCTCGGAGATGGCGTCGAAGTGCGGTATCTGCGCCGGCTCACCAAGTTGCTGCACCGCGTGGATGAACTCGTCGCAGGCCAGGCCGGGCAGTTGCTGCAGCTGGCGCGCGGTCAGGCGGCGATAGGTCTCGTGGTCGGCGGCGGTGTATTGCGCGTGGTTCTGCGCGCAGGTGTAGTCGCTGCGCGCGCGGCCGTAGTCGCCACGCGGCGGGCGGTCGCCGCTGCCGTACGTCACCGGCGCCACGCCCTGGTTCAGGCCCTTCTCGCCAGCCATGGTCAGGCCTTGCTCAGCACGCCGCGGCGCATCTGGTCGAGCTCGATGCTCTCGAACAGCGCCTTGAAATTGCCTTCGCCAAAACCCTGGTCGCCCTTGCGCTGGATGAACTCGAAGAAGATCGGTCCGAGCTGGTTCTCGCTGAAGATCTGCAACAACAACTCACCCGCCTTGCCGTCCACCAGGATCTTGCGCGCCTTCAGCGCCGCCACGTCCTCGCCGTGGCCCGGGATGCGCTTGTCCACCAGTTCGTAGTAGGTGTCGATGGTGTCGAGCAGCTTCACGCCGCTGGCGCGCAATGCGTCCACCGTTTGCAGCAAGTCGGTCGCGCCCATCGCGATGTGCTGGATGCCTTCGCCGTGGTAGCGGTCCAGGTATTCCTGGATCTGGCCCGCCTTCTCGTTGCCTTCTTCGTTGATGGGGATGCGGATCTTGCCGCAGGGGCTGGTCATGGCCTTGCTCTTGACACCGGTGACCTGGCCTTCGATGTCGAAGTAACGCACCTCGCGGAAGTTGAACAGCCGCTCGTAGAAGCCGGCCCATTCGTTCATGCGGCCGCGGTGCACGTTGTGCGTCAGGTGGTCGATGTAGGTCAGGCCGTGGCCGGCAGGGTTGAGTTCGGCGCCGGAGTTCGCGCTGATGGCTTCAAAGTCCACATCGAAGAAACCAATGTTGCCGATGTCGCCTTCCTTGGCGCCGTTCTTGCCGCGCCACTTGTCCACCAGGTAGATCAGCGAATCGCCAATGCCCTTGATGGCCGGGATGTTCAGCTCGCCCGGCCCGGCCGTGCCGGCGTAAGCCCACGCGCCCAGCGACTGTGCGCGCTCATAGGCCACGCGCACATCCTGCACGCGGAAGGCGATGGCGCAGATGCTGGGCCCGTGCTGCCGCGCAAAGCGCTGCGCGAAAGAATCGGGCTCGGCGTTGACGATGAAGTTGATGCCGCCCTGGCGGTACAGCAGCACGTTTTTGTGGCGGTGGCGGGCGATTCTTTTGAAGCCCATCTTCTCGAACAGCGCGCCCATGGCGGCCGGGTCGGGTGCGGCGTATTCGATGAACTCGAAACCGTCGGTGCCCATCGGGTTGTCCCAGGGAGTGAATTGCATAGGTGTGGCCTTGTGCGCGGTCGGTCGCGCACTGTAGGCCGCCGTACACGCAAGGTGCTTGCGTGTGGTGGCGCCCAACCGGGCTGGCACGCAGCAAAACTGCAAGAATCGGCGCCATGGGGACCGAGACCGAACTGGACGCCATCGATCGGCGCATTCTTCAAGCCCTGCAGGCTCAGGGCCGCGTGACCTATGACGAGCTCGCCGCTGGCGTGGGCCTGTCGGCCAGCGCCACGTTGCGGCGCGTGAAGAGGCTCGAAGAAGCGCAGGTCATCACCGGCTACGTGGCCCTGGTGGCACCGGAACGCGTGGGTCTGGGCCTAACCGCCTACATC
>JANNGN010000336.1:0-9952 GCA_031403895.1 Rubrivivax sp.
TGGAAGGCAGACGCCTTGATCGACACCGCGCTGCGCGAGGTGCAGGGGGACAACGGCGCCAAGGTGCACCGTCTGCGCGCACCCCGCAAGGCCCGCGCTGCAGTGGCCGCACCCACGGCCAAGAAACGGGCTGCTCCCAAGCCGACGCGCTCCGGCCGTTGAGACAGCGCTACGGCGCCGCAGCGCTGCAGCGCCCCCTGGCGCTTTAGCCGATGCTTTCGACCTGCCGGCTCTGCTGGTACGCCATGCCGAACCGGTTGGCCAGAAAGGCCGGCAGTGCCACTTGCTCCTGGCGCACGAAACCGCGTTGTGGCAACTGCCCTTCACGGAACAGGTCCACCGCCGCGCAGATGCCGGCCGCCGTGGTGATCTGGATCGCCGACAACGGCGCCGCTTCACTGCGGTCGGCAAAGATCTTGCGCGCAAACACCTCTTGCACCAGGCTGCCGTCGCGCATGCCGCTCACCGTCACGAACACCAACACAACATCCTGCATCGTGCTCGGAATGCTCTTGCGCATGATGGCCTTCAACGTCTCGGTGTCCTGGTTCAGTTGCAACTCTTCGAGCAGCAGTTTCATCAGATCGCGGTGGCCCGGATAACGCACGCTCTTGTAGTCGAGTGTCTGCACGCGGCCGGCCAGTGTTTCGCACAGCGTGCCGAGGCCGCCGCTGGTGTTGAAGGCTTCGTACTCGGTGCCGTCCAGGCTGAAGTGCTCCAGCCCTTCAAGCGCCAGCACTTCGATGTTGCGGCCACCGCGAATGGCTTCGCAGGGGTGGCAGTACTCGTTGATGAGGCCGTCCACGCTCCAGGTCAGGTTGTACTTCAGCGAATTGGTGGGGAACGCCGGCAAGGCGCCGACGCGCATCTTCACTTCATGCAGCGTGTCGAAGCCTTTGGCCAGGTGGTGGGCCACGATGCCGATGAAGCCCGGCGCCAGCCCGCACTGCGGCATGAAGGCCGTGGGCGCGCCTTCGGCCAGGGCCTTGATGGTGCGCGTGGCGGCCACGTCTTCGGTAAGGTCGAAGTAATGCACGCCGGCCTCGCGCGCGGCGGTGGCCGCGGTGGTGGCCAGGTGATAGGGCAGCGCGTTGATGACCGCCTGCTGGCCGCGCAGCACCGTCAGCAGGGTGGCCGGGTCCGCCGTCTCGGCGACGCGCGTTTGCACCGGAACGCCTGCCAGTTTGTCCAGCGCTGCGGCACTGCGGTCCACCACCGTCACGTCAAAGTCGCCGCTGTGGGCCAGCAGGCGGGCGATGGTCTGGCCGATGTGGCCGGCGCCGAGAAGCGTGATGCGCATGATGAACTTTCGTCGTGAACTTGGATGCCTGCCAGTCTAGGCAAGGTTCACGTCGAAAGAAAGATTAGATTCGTCGGAATAGATTCACAGTCTGACGAATAGACGAACCGATCAGGCGAAACGTTCGTCAGCCTGCGATTGCCTTCAGCTTTTTCTTGTGCTCGCGCGCCTGCGCCCGCTTGTCGCGCGTGGTTTCTCGCTCGTAGGCTTCAACCGCTTCGGCGCGCATTTCGACGGCCCGTGCCAGCGCGGCCTTGAAGCGCGCCACCGTGTAGGTATTTTCGGTGCCGATGTAGATGCTGCGGCGCTGCGGCGTTGCACCGAAGCGCGGGATCAGCACCGCCAGGCTGCAGTCGCGCAACGCACTGCCGCGCCGTTGCCGCACCACGGGGCCCGAGATGCCCACCGGCAGGTCGCTCGACTTGTTGGCGCTGGGCGCGCGCTGCAACAGCGACGGCGCGGGCAGCGCCGCAATGCGCTTGAGCAACTCTTTGGTTGCCAGCCGCAGCGACTCGCTCGCACCGCTGCCGTCACTGCTGTGGTCGGAATAGAGCTTGGTGCCGCCGTAGCGCAACTGCCAACCGTGCGTGGCGCGGTGGTCGATGCGTTGGATGCTTTGCGGCACGTCAAAGATGTGCCCGCTGAAGATGGTCACGTTGCGGAGTTTCATGCGTCGCCTCTTTCTATCGGACGTCGCTCCCTGCTTTCAACCTTGTATTACCACTCTGCGGTGATTCAGGCTTCATGCCGGGACTGTAGTGCAATCGCGGGCCGAAAATGCTGCCCGGCGTGACGGCCGATGTGTGCGGCAGACAATCAGCCGCCAATCGACCTTTGCACAGGCCTGCCCACACCATGCTGCTCGACGACCTGGACCGCCGCCTGATTGCCCTGCTGCAGGCCGACGCGCGCAGCAGCGCCGCCGAGTTGGCGCGCCAGCTTGGCGTGGCGCGCACCACCGTGCTGGCGCGGCTGGTGCGGCTTGAGAAGCAGTCGGTGATCGTCGGCTACACGGTGCGCCTGGGCCAGGACGAAGCCGAGCGCGGTGTGGAGGCCTATGTCGGCATCACCACCGAACCGAAGTCGGCGCGCCTGGTGACGCAGCGCCTGGCCACGCTGCCCGAATTGCGCCAGCTGTGTTCAGTCAGCGGTGAATTCGACTATCTGGCGCTGCTGCGCGCCGAATCCACCGCGCGGCTGGATGCGCTGCTGGACGAGATCGGCGCCTTTGAAGGCGTGCTGAAGACAACGACCAGCGTGGTGCTGGCGCGGCGGGTTGACCGGGTGAGCTGAAGTGATGGCTCAATCGGCCGGCGCCTGAACCGCAGGCGGAATGTGCAAACGCGCGGTGTCGCTGGGCTTGACCAACTCGCCGCCAGCATCGCGTCGCTGCGCTCACCCTGCCCCCCCTTCGCTTCAATCCAACTCGCGCCGCATCGCGTCGATCACTTGCTTGTAATCCGCCTGCCCGAAGATCGCGCTGCCCGCGACGAAGGTGTCAGCACCCGCGTCTGCGACGCGCCGGATGTTGTCGATCTTGATGCCCCCGTCCACTTCAAGCCTTATGTCGCGGCCGGTCTGTTCGATGCGCTTGCGCGCGGCTTCAACCTTGCGCAGCGCGCTGTCGATGAAGCTCTGGCCGCCGAAGCCCGGGTTGACGCTCATGATCAGGATCAGGTCGATCTTGTCGATGACCCAGTCCAGCACGTCCAGCGGCGCGGCAGGGTTGAAGACGAGGCCGGCCTGGCAGCCTTCGGCCTTGATGAGTTGCAACGTGCGGTCCACGTGCATGCTGGCGTCGGGGTGGAAGCTCACCAGGTCAGCGCCAGCTTTGGCGAACGCCTGCGCCAGCGCGTCCACCGGCTGCACCATCAGGTGCACGTCGATCGGCACCGTGCTGTGCTTGCGAAGCGCCTGGCAGACCATCGGGCCGAACGTCAGGTTGGGCACGTAATGGTTGTCCATCACGTCGAAATGGATCCAGTCGGCGCCGGCTTCGATGACCGTGCGCACCTCGTCGCCCAGACGGGCAAAGTCAGCGGACAGGATGCTCGGGGCGATGCGGTAGATGCTCATCGATCCATTCTAGGAGCGAGGCTTCTCGAGCCCGGAACCTAGAATGCGCCGCATGGCCAAGCCCGAATTCACCTGCGAAGTGCGCGTGCAGTACCTGCCCGACCGGTCGCAACCGCCCGAAGGCCCTTTTGCCTTTGCCTACACCGTCAGCATCCGCAACACCGGCGACATCACGGCGCAGCTGGTGGCGCGGCACTGGGTCGTGACCAACGCCGAAGGTGCGCGTGAAGATGTGCGTGGCCTGGCCGTGATAGGGCACCAGCCCTTGCTCAAGCCTGGCGACCACTTCGAATACTCCAGCTGGACACGCATCGACACACCGACCGGGCACATGCAGGGTACCTTCTTCTGCATGACCGAAGACGCCCATCCCTTTGAAGCACCGGTGCCCAGATTTGCGCTCATGTACCCGGCATTGCACTGAGCGCCGGGCCACGCGCCCGGGCGCGTGAAGCCATGACCCTGAGCACGGGCTGATGCGCACCCCCTGGGACCTGACCGCACTGGCCAACGCCGCCGACCCGAAGGCGAGCCAGGCCGAGCGCCACCTGTGGCTGGTGCGGCTGGTGGAATGGCTGCGCCACGCGCAGCGCGCGGCGGTGGCGCCGGAAGCCAAAGCGCCTTCACCCAAAGTCTCACCCAAAGACGCACCCCAAGACGCGCCCGAAGACCGCACCCCGCTGCCCACGCTGCGCCTGCGCCACCTGGTCAACCAGCTGGAGCGCCAGGACGAGTTGCGCGAACGGGTGCGGGGCCTGGCGCTGGCCTTCTGGCGCGACATCGACGCGGCAGCGCTGTACGCCGACCTGGGCTTCGGCGCCCGCCTGTCTTTCGCCAGCGAACTGCTGACGCGCGTGCAGACGCGGCTGCTGCCCGGCACGCCGGACACGCGCGACCTGGCGGCCCTCTTCGTGCTGCTGTTCGAGCCCGCCGACGCCACCTGGCTGGAAGCCATCGACGCAAACACACTGGCGCGCGCGGCAGCGCTGGTGGGGCCGGGCGCCGAGGCCACACGCCGCATCCAGCTGGACGCCATCACCATCCTCATCAGCGGCCTGCACGCGGCCGGCTACACATCAGCGCTGCGCCAACGCATGGACGCCGCGCTGCTGCAGTCCGAACCCTTTCGCCAGATCACGCCGGCCGCCGCCGCCGTGCGCGCCGCAGTGCTGGAAGGCCGCAGTGACGACGCGCTGCGCGAGGCCGCCTTCCTGCGCGCGCTGCTCGACGCCTGCCGCCGCGCCGCCGCCAGTGTGCTGCCGCACCTGGAGGCCTACGGCGTGTCGGTCAACATCGTGTTCGCGCTCGACCAGCTTGAAGCCCGCACGCAGCGCATCGAGGCACTGCTCGACTGCGTGCTGGCGCCCGACCCCGTCACCGAAGGCCACCGCCTGCTGCTCGACCTGGTGCGCACATTGGCCGAGCTGCGCGGCGTGCGCACGCTGTTTGCGCGCCACTACTCGCTGCTGGCGCGGCGGGTGACAGAGCGCAGCGCAGAGACGGGCGAGCACTACATCACCACCAGCCGCGACGAGTACCACGCCATGCTGCGCCGCGCCTGCGGCGGTGGCGCCGTGGTTGCCGGCACCACCTTCCTCAAGTTCGCCGTCGTCGCGCTGGGCATGACCGCGTTCTGGACCGGCTTCTGGTCGGGCGCTGGCTACGCGCTGAGCTTTGTCGTCATCATGTTGCTGCACTGGACGCTGGCCACCAAGCAGCCGGCGATGACGGCGCCGGCGCTGGCCGCCACGCTGCCCAGCGGCCGCGCCAGCAGCGACGAAGAAGTCGAAGTATTTGTTGACCGTGTGGCGCAACTGATCCGCTCGCAGATGGCCGGCATTGCAGGCAACCTGGCGCTGTGTGCGCCGCTGGTGCTGGCAGTGCAGTGGCTGGCGACGCAACTGCTGGGTGTACCCCTGGTGGGCGCGGCCGACGCCCGCCATGTGCTGGACAGCATCACGCTGCTCGGGCCGACGCTGCTGTTTGCGGCCTTCACCGGCGTGCTGCTGTTTGCCAGCTCGCTGGTGGCGGGCTGGGCCGAGAACTGGTTTGTCTTCCACCGGCTCGACAGCGCCATCGCCTGGAACCCGCGCATCGTCGCCACGCTGGGTGCCGCGCGGGCGCGGCGCTGGTCGGCCTGGTGGCGCGCCAACGTCTCGGGCGTGGCGGGCAATGTGTCGCTCGGCATGCTGCTGGGCCTGGTGCCGGCACTGGCCAGCTTTTTCGGCCTGCCGCTGGACGTGCGGCACGTCACGCTGGCCTCGGGTCAGCTGGGTGCGGCAGCGGGAGCGCTTGGCTGGCCGCTGCTGAAGGAGCCGGTGTTCTGGTGGTGCGTGGCCGGCATTGCCGGCACCGGTGTGCTGAATCTGGGCGTCAGCTTCTGGCTCGCCTTCAAAGTGGCGCTGCGCTCGCGCGGCGTGCGCGTGCAGGACCGCTCGCGCATCGGGCGCGCGATCCGCAAACGCCTGCTCAGCAAACCGATGAGCTTCTTGCGGCCGCCGCGGTTCTGAAATCAGGGCGGGTCGTCGTCGCGGTTCTGGTCTTTCGGCCGCCCCGAAAACATCGTCCACCAGACGATGAAACCCAGCAGGCCAAGTGCGGCCAGTGCTTCCAGGATCAACAGCCACATCGCGCTTCAGCGCCTCTGCGGCCAGAACAGGTTCAGTGCCAGGCCCGCCATCACCAGCGCCGCCGCGCCCAGCTTCCACGGCGGCAGCGCCTCAGTCAGCAGCAGCGCCGACGCGGCCATGCCGAACACCGGCACCAGCAGCGCCATCGGCGCTACGGTGGCAGCCGGGTGGCGCGCCAGCAACCAGCCCCAGGCGGCGTAGCCGAAGAGCGAATTGCCGAGCGCCTGCCACACCACGGCGACCCACACCGCCGTGTCGGCCGCCGCCAGGCCCTGCGCCATGCGCGCCGGCCCTTCAAACCACAGCGACAGCGCCAGCAGCGGCGGCAGCGCGAAGGCGCTGGACCACACCACCACGCCCAGCATCTGCACCCGCCCCATCGAGCGCGCGACCTGGTTGCCGCAGGCCCATGACAGCGCCGCCACCAGCACCAGCGCCAGGCCGGTGAGCGTGGTGTCGCCACCGGTGTTGATGGCGATCAGCGCGATGCCCGCACCGGCCATCGCGAGCGCCAGCCACTGGTGGGGCCGCACACGTTCGCCGTCAGCCACCATCGCCAGGCCGATCGTGAAGAAGACCTGGACCTGGATCACCAGCGACGCCAGGCCCGGCGCGATGTGGCCGTTCAGCGCCAGATAAAGCAGACCGAACTGGCCGGCACCGATGAGCACCCCATAAGCCGCCAGCTTGCGCCATGGCACTGCCGGGCGCGGGATGAACAGCACGGCAGGCAGCAGCGCCAGCGCAAAGCGCAACACGCCCAGAAAAAGCGGCGGCAGCGCATGCAGTGCGAGCTTGATGATGACAAAGTTGGTACCCCACACCGCCACCACGGCCAGGGCCAGCAGGAAGTGGGACGCGGGCAACCGGGCCGAAGCGTGGCCCGTCAAGCGCTGGTCTTCATCGAAGTAACGTCATCGTCATGGCGCAACGTCATGCCGCAAACTCGTGCCGCAAACTCATGCCGCCACCTTCATGCCGCCACCACCACGCGGTCGCGCCCCTGCGCCTTGGCATCCGCCAACGCACGTTCTGCGCGCTCCAGCGTCTGCGCCACCGTCTCGCCGGCGTGGTGTTCAGCCAGGCCCGCCGACAGCGTGATGCCCACCGCAGCCGTGCCGTGCAGGATTCGCAGCGCGCCCACCTTCTGGTGCAGCCGCTCCAGCCCACCGCGTGCCAGCGCGGCACGCGTGTCGCTCATCATCAACACAAATTCCTCACCGCCCCAGCGGCACAGCACGTCCGACAGGCGCACATGGCGCAGCGCTTCTTGCGACACCGCGCGCAGCACGGCGTCGCCCACGGTGTAGCCGTGCGCTTCATTGACAGGCTTGAAGCGGTCGATGTCCATCACGCCCAGGCAGAAGCTCTGGCCACTGCGGATGCAGCGCTGGTGTTCCTGCTCCATCAGTTCTTGCATGTGGCGCTTGTTGACGAGGCCGGTCAGTTCGTCGCGCGTGGTGTGTTCGCGCAGGCGCGCCAGGGCCTGCGCCAGCTCAGCCCGCTGCAGGCGCGAGCGCTGGCGCATGCGGCTCAGACGTCCGGCCAGCAGCGACATCGCCGGCATCATCGTGGCCACCAGCAGGAAGTGGCCGAACTCGATGGCCAGCGGATAGGCGCGCGGGTTGCTCACCGCCATGAAGACCATCGCCGCACCGAACAGCAGCACGGCGTACGCGCTGAGCCAGCGCATCTGCTTCGGCGTGACGACGAACATGCCGAACATCAGGACCACCATGACAACCGGAAACACCGCGCCCCGCCCCGCCCCCAGCAGCGTGTAGGCGAGCGCGCCACTGGTCAGCGCAAACAGCATCTGCGGCACCGTCAGCGACGGCTCGGGCCACAAGCGCGAGCCGCCGCTGCGGATGAGCACGAAGAACAGCCCCATGCCGATGAGCGTGCCGGCAGACCACAGCGCCACCGGCCCTGCGGGCGCCACGCCGACCCACACGAAGTAATGCATGGCGGCCACGCCTGCGGCCATCACCAACATCGCCAGGCCGGCCTGCACCAGGCGCGCGCGCTGCGCAGGGTCGGTGCTCAGCAGGGCATCAACGATGCGGTTCATCGGCAGCGGGAAGGGGCGGTCAGCAAGGATTGGCAGAGGCCGGCACGGGGCGCCGAGCGTAGCACTGCGGCCCCGCGCTGAACCCCGCCGTCAGCGCTCCGCAATCAGCGCCCCGCAATCAGCGCCCCGCATGCGCGCTCGCCAAGTGCTGCAAGGGCAGCATGCCGCCGGCCTTGACTTCGCCCAGCGAGAAGCTGGTGTGCAGGTCCTTCACGTTCGGCAGCTTGAAGAGCACGTCCATCGCCAGGCGCGAAAAGGCGTCGAGGTCGGTCGCCACCACATGCAGCTCGAAGGTGTCGGCGCCGCTGATGCAGTGGCAGGCAATGACTTCGGGCCGCGCGCGGATGGCCAGCTCCAGCGCGCGTGTGCTTTCGGCGTTGTTGCGCTCGGCGTCCAGGCGCACGAAGGCGAGCACACCGAGGCCGATCTTGCGTCTGTCGATTTCTGCCCTGTACCCGGTGATGTAGCCCTGCTCTTCCAGCCACTTCACACGCCGCCAGGTGGGTGCGGCCGACAGGCCGATGCGCGACGCGAGTTCGGCGTTGGACAGCCGCGCGTCGGCCTGCAATTCGCGCAGGATGGACTGGTCGTAGCGGTCGAGCGCGCCGCTTTGGGCTTCGGCGCTGACAGGCGCTGGCGATGAAACAGCCGGCACGGCCGGTATTGCAGCCACTGGAAAGGCCGAACTTGCGAGGGCTTTTTCCTGCTTTGACTTTTTGAGCACCATGGTCCTGATTTTCGCTGATTCGCAGCAAGCCTGTTGCGCCAAGCGGGCCCGAACGGGCACTGAAAGAAAGGACATGCAGCGCCGCTTTGCCTAAACTGCCGCGCTGCATCTCACATGCTGTTCAGGAGAACTTAGCGCATGAACGCCCCTTTGCCCGAGTCCATCCGCAAGGCCCTGGAAACCGTCACGCTTGACGACAAGTACAGCCTGTCCGCCGGCCGCGCTTTCATGAGCGGCGTGCAAGCGCTGGTGCGCTTGCCGATGCTGCAACGCCAGCGCGACGCCCGCGCTGGCCTGAACACCGGTGGCTTCATCAGCGGCTATCGAGGAAGCCCTCTAGGCGGCTACGACCAGGCACTGTGGGCGGCCAGGAAGCACCTCGCCGACAACCACATCGTGTTCCAACCCGGTGTCAATGAAGAGCTGGGTGCGACGGCGGTTTGGGGCACGCAGCAACTCGACCTGTACCCCGACGCGAAGAAATACGACGGCGTCTTCGGCATCTGGTACGGCAAAGGCCCGGGGGTCGATCGCTGCAGCGATGTCTTCAAACACGCCAACATGGCGGGCACCTCCAAACACGGCGGCGTGATCGCAATCGCCGGTGACGACCACGTCAGCAAGAGCAGCACCGCCGCGCATCAAAGCGACCACATCTTCAAGGCCTGCGGGCTGCCGGTGTTCTTCCCGAGCAACGTGCAGGACATCCTGGACATGGGCCTGCACGCTTTTGCCATGAGCCGCTTCAGTGGCGTGTGGAGTGGCATGAAGACGATCCAGGAAGTGGTGGAGTCGTCGGCCAGCGTGTCGGTGGACCCCGACCGCGTGAAGATCATCGTGCCCGAGGACTTTGTGATGCCACCCGGCGGCCTGCACATCCGCTGGCCCGACGCGCCGCTGGAGCAAGAGGCGCGGTTGATGGACTACAAGTGGTACGCCGCGCTGGCCTATGTGCGCGCCAACAAGCTCAACCACAACGTCATTCACAGCAGCAAAGACCGCTTCGGCATCATCGCCAGCGGCAAGGGCTACAACGACACCCGCCAGGCGCTGGCCGACCTGGGCCTGGACGACGCGACCTGCCGGCGCATCGGCATCCGGCTGCACAAGGTCAACGTGGTGTGGCCGTTAGAGGCGACCATCACCCG
>JANNGN010000337.1:0-3644 GCA_031403895.1 Rubrivivax sp.
CTAACGCCGTACTTGAGCGACACGCTGATCGACGCGCGCGCTCTGGGCGAGATCATCGAATCGGCCTATGCCGCCAGCGGGCTGCACGCCGACAGCGTGGACGCCGGCGCGGTGATCCTGACCGGCGAAGCGCTGCGGCGCGAAAACGGCGGGGCCATAGCCGCCATGCTGGCCGAGCAGGGCGGCGAGTTCGTCTGCGCCACCGCCGGCCACCACATGGAAAGCATGCTCGCGGTGTACGGCTCGGGCGCTGCGCGGCGGTCTTTCGACGCGCAGTCGCGCATCCTCAACGTCGATATCGGTGGCGGCACCACCAAGCTCGGCGTGGTGGACAACGGCGAACTGCGTGCCACTGCTGCCGTACACACCGGCGGGCGCCTGCTGGTGGCCGACCGCATTGACGACGACAGCGGCCGCATCACGCGGCTGGACCCCCAGGGCCGGGCGCACGCACGGCGCGCCGGTTTTGACTGGCAGCTGGGCAGCGTGGTCACGCGAGAGCAGCTGGCACAGGTGGCCGCCGGCATGGCCGATGCGCTGGTGCGCGTGTTGACGCAGCGCGCCACCGCCGAAGACTTGAACGAGCTGCTGCTCACCGACCCCATCACCGACTTCAACGGCATCAGCGGCATCAGCGGCGTGATGTTTTCCGGCGGCGTCGGCGAATACGTCTATGGCCGCGAGCCGCGTGACTTCGGCGACCTGGGCAAGCTCTTCGGTGAGGCCGTGCGCGCGCGCCTGGACGCCGGTGCGCTGCCCTGGCCGCTGCTGCCGGCCGGCGAGTGCATCCGCGCCACCGTGCTGGGCGCCAGTGAATACAGCGTGCAGCTCAGTGGCAACACCACTTTCGTGTCCGAGCCGCGTGCGCTGCTGCCGCGCAAGAACCTGCAGGTGGTGCCGCTCGGGCTGGCGCTCGGTGACCACGCGGTTGACGCCACCGCAGTGGCGCAGGCGCTGCGCCAGGCCTTCACGCGGCACGACGTGGTCGAAGGCGAGAAAGACGTGGCGATTTCGCTGCGCTGGAGCGGCCCGCCCGCCTACGCCAGGCTGTCGGCATTGAAGCAGGGCCTGCTCGACGCACTGCCCGCCACGCTGGCGGCCAAGCGGCCGATCTACATCGTGGCTGACGGCGATATTGCACTGACACTGGGCTACCTGATCCATGAAGACCCGCGTGTCGCTGGCGCCGCAGCGGCAGCCGATGGACAGCCGCGTTCCGAGGTGCTGGCGATCGACGGCATCCTGCTGCGCGGCTTCGACTTCATCGACCTCGGGCGCATCCGCATGCCCTCGCACACGGTGCCGGTGACGATCAAGTCGCTGGTGTTCAGCGAAGACCCGCGCTCGCACGGCAAGGGCAGTCATGCAACACGCTGAATTGCGCCAGACCCTGGCAGGCAAACTTGCACTCGCGCTGGCGATGCTGGAGCGCGAAGAGATCATCGACTTCAACGGCCACTTCAGCGCGCGCCTGCCGGTCGAGCATGGCGTGCAGGGTCTGCTCATCAACGCCGGCGATTCGGTGCGCAGCCGCATCAGGCCCGACGACTTCATCGCCATCGGCTTCGACGGCCGGCCGCTGGATGGCGAGCGCACGCCACCGATGGAATTTCACCTGCACGCGCAGATCTACCTGGCGCGGCCCGACGTGTACGCCGTCGTCCACACGCACCCACGCTGGAGCACGGTGCTCACCACCGCAGGCCACGGCTGGCTGCCGGTGACGATGCAGGCGGCGGTGCTGGGCAGCGTGGCGACATTCCCCAAAACCGCATCGATCAACTCCGCCGCACTGGGCTCGGAACTGGCGCAGTTCCTGGGCTCCGCGAAGGCCGCGCTGATGCACCGCCACGGCGCCGTGACCGTGGCCGCCAGCGTGCAGGACGCCTTTGTGCAGGCCGTCTATCTGGAAGAAAACGCGCAGCGTCAGCACCTGGCGCTGCAGATCGGCACGCCGCAGCCTTTGTCAACGCAAGAGGTGGCGCAGATTGGCCGCACCCTGTCGCGCCCGGTGCTGCTGCAAAAGGTGTGGGACTACCACGCCGGCAAACACTTTCCGCACGGCCTGCAGCGCACAGCGATGCCGGAACACGACCATGACGCCTGACAGCTTGCAGGGTGGGCTCGGCGCGGCGCTGGTCCTGGCCGGCCTGCTGGGCTTTCGCCACGGCTTCGACGCCGACCACATCGCGGTGGTTGACGGCATGACACGCGCGCGCCAGCTGCAGGGCTCGTACGCGTCGGCACGCAGTGTGGGGCTGCAGTTTGCGGCCGGCCACAGCGCCACCATCCTGGTCGCGGCGCTGCTGTTCTTTGGCCAGGGCGCAGCGCTGCCGGCGTGGCTGGACGGCTTTGGCAGCTGGATCTCGGCCACGCTCTTGTTGCTGATCGCGGCCAGCAACCTGGTGCATGCCTGCAGCGCGTCGAGCACGGCGGTGCGACCGATGGGGCCAGTGGCGTGCATGCTCTTGCGCCTGAGCAACCGCATGATGGGCGGGCACGCGCACCCGGCGCTGGTGGGCGCGGCATTTGCGCTGTCGCTCGACGCGCTGGCGCAGGCCGCACTCTTTGCGGCGCAGGGCGGTGACGGCAGCCCGAGCCTCGGCGCGGTGGCGCTGCTGGCGACGGCATTCGGCCTTGGCATGGTGCTGGCCGACGCTGGCAACGGCCTGCTGCTGAGCTGGTTTGCGCAGCGCAGCGACACGCTGGCGCGGCGCGCCAGCCGCTGGTCCAGCGGCTTCATCGCCGCGCTGGCGCTGGCCACCGTGGCGGCCATGGTGCTGCGTGAATCGAAAGCCGGCTTTGCGCTGGCCTGGGACCACGCCGGCGTCTGGGTAGGCGCAGGCTTGATGGTCTTCACGGTGGTGGTGTACAGCGTGCGCATTGCGTTGCTGCGCGCCAGGGGCTGAGGACCATGGCCGATGAACGGCAGTCGCCGCGCTCTGCGGGCGAACTGTTCATCACCTTCAGCGCCATTTCGCTGCAGGCCTTTGGCGGCGCGCTGGCTTTCATCGAGCGCACCGTGGTGAAGCAGAAACGCTGGCTCGACAGCAAGGAATTCCTCGGCCTCTACGCCATCAGCCAGGTGCTGCCGGGGCCCACCGGCATCTCGTTCTGCGTGCTGCTGGGCGACCGTTTCTTCGGCCTGCGCGGCGCCGCTGCGGCGCTGGCCGGCTTCCTGCTGCCGCCGGCCGTCATCGTGCTGTCGCTGGCGGCGCTGTTTGAACACTTCCAGCATCTGCCCTGGGTGCAAGGCGCGCTGCACGGCATGGGCGCTGCGGCCGTCGGCATGATCATCCACACCACCACGCGGCTGGCGCGCACACTGCGCGGCCAGCGCCTGGGCGTGCTGCAAGCGCTGCTGACCTTCGGTGCGATGGTGGTGCTGCGCTGGCCGGTGAGCTGGGTCGTGCTGAGCATCGGCGCGGCTTCGGTGGCCTGGGCCTGGCGCGGGCTTGGTCATGGGCAGGGGCACGGGAACGGGCCGCAGAAATGAGTGCGGCCGAGTTGCTGGCACTCTTTGCCCACTTCCTGTCGCTGTCGATCTTTGCCACCGGCGGCGCGATCGCGCTGGCCTCTGACATGCACCGTTATGTTGTCGATCAGCACGCCTACATCACGCACACACAATTCGTCAACAGCAT
>JANNGN010000338.1:0-5705 GCA_031403895.1 Rubrivivax sp.
GGAAAAAACGCCTGTCCGACAGCGCCTACCGCGTGCTGCGCCAGGACGGCACCGAGCCGCCGCACACCAGCTTGCTGAACAGTGAAAAGCGCGTCGGCGCCTTCCACTGCGCAGGCTGCGACCTGGCGCTGTTTTCATCCAGTGCCAAGTACGAAAGCGGGACCGGCTGGCCGAGCTTTTTCGCCCCGCTGCCTGAAGCCGTGGCCACCAAGACCGACTACAAAATGATCCTGCCGCGCACCGAGTACCACTGCGCGCGTTGCGGCGGCCACCAGGGCCACGTCTTCAACGACGGTCCACGGCCCACCGGGCAGCGCTACTGCAACAACGGGGTGGCACTGCGCTTTGCGCCGGCGGCAGCATGACGCGGCTGCGGCTGTTGCCGACCCTGGGCGCAGTGCTGACGCTGGCGGTAGCTGCAGGCGTGGCCTTCTCGCAGAACGCGCCGGCACCGGCTGCGGCCACCGGGCAAACGGCCGGCACGGCAAAGGCCACTTTTGCCGGCGGCTGCTTCTGGTGCGTGGAGGCCGACTTCGACAAGGTGCCGGGCGTCATCAGCACGACATCGGGCTATATCGGCGGCACGCTGGCCAACCCCAGCTACGAACAGGTGTCGGCCAAGACCACCGGGCACGCCGAAGCGGTGGAAATCGTCTTCGACCCCGCCAAGGTGAGCTACGAGCAACTGCTGGAAAAGTACTGGCGCACGATCGACCCCACCACCAAGGACCGACAGTTCTGCGACGCCGGCAGCCCGTACCGGACCGCAATCTTCACGCACGGCCTGCAGCAGGCTGCAGCGGCGCAGGCCTCGAAAGTGGCGCTGGACAAGAGCAAGCCCTTCAAGGCGCCGGTCGTGACGACGATCGAAGCCGCTGGCACGTTCTACCCGGCCGAGGGCTACCACCAGGATTACTACAAGAAGAATCCGGTGCGCTACAACTACTACCGCAGCGCCTGTGGGCGTGATGCACGGCTGAAGGAGCTGTGGGGTCCGGGTTGACCTGCGCGGCGGGTTTGGAGGGAAGTCCCCGGAACGCGGGGAGTCGGGCTGCAAAGGGTCGTCAGGGGTTCTCAGGCGCGCTATTCTTCGGCGTTGACGGGGCAGGTTGCTGCTTGGCGCAGTCCGCCGTCACCGCGAAAATGACTGTTGGAAGACTTTACAGTTCCGTCGTTTCTGCACACAAGCGCCGCGGTTCACGGCCCGTTGAGTAACGCAAGCCGTTGAACTGGCTCACAATTTTTGTTATCGGGGTGAAGGGCATGCGGATTGCTTTCAGCCCCACTGATTTTGTGTCCCCGATCGCTCTACCCTCGGCTAGGTGCCTCCCATGAATGACCAGTCCCCGAAACGCAATGAAGCCGGGCGCCCCGCCGTCGCGCAGCCACTGGGCAATGCCAGTTCTGTCAACCCTGCATCTGCCAACCCTGATTCTGCCAATCCTGCTTCAGCACAACAGCGCCGCCAGTTGCTCCGTGCTGTGGGTGCCAGCGGCGCATTGGCCGGCATCGGCCTGCCGTTTTCAGCGCAGGCGACGGGCCGTCCGTACTGCACCAGGAACAGCAACAACTACCACGCCACGGCATCAGCGGTCGGTTCAATCATCGGGTCCATCACCGGGTCCACGCCCCCGATCGCGGGGCATCGGTGCGCGCATTACCAGAATGCCAGCAACTGGGGGGGCGGCTATTCCAACGGTCGTAGCTGCGCTCTGAGCTACAACGCCTGTGCCAATGCAGGTGCCTCGGCGGCCACCAAGCTGCGGTTCTGGCAAGTCTTCGAGTTGACCAATCCGGGCTCCGGCCAAAAGTACCGGTATTGCGAAGACCTGATCAACACCGACTCCAGCTCGATCGAGGCACACTGGTTGACTGCCATGTTCAATGCGAACAAACGCGTCCCGTTTGCCTACACACCAACCCAGATCATCGATCTGTACAACGGCGTCAACCCGCTCATGGGCGGTACTGCCACCCCGGGCCTCAATGCCAATGCCTTGATCCTGTTCCGGGACTATCTCTCGTCCATGGTCTGATCCCGTGCGCGAGCTGTCGCCGAGCGATGGCCTGCAACCCGTGTGGCGACTGAACCCGCTGGTTGACTTGCACTGGCGCATCTGGGGTACCTCTTGCGCCGTGTTTGAAGGCGTGTCCGGTGAAACGGCAGAGGCCGACGCTCTGGAAGCTGCCGCACTCGCCTGTTTCGACGTGAGCCCACACAACCTCCGCCAACTGGTGCAAGCCTTGGCCGACGACCTGGGCCTGGTGCCCGGGGACGCGCTTCAGGTTCGCGTGCAGGCCATCGTGCAGGAGTGCCTCGCCCGTGGCTGGCTGGAGCCGCTAGAGTTTCAGTGATGATCAGTCAGCTATCTGTCCGGGAGCTTGCGTCGCGGCTCTCCGGGCCCGGGCTGGCATTTCGCACCGGCCCGTTCTCTTTTCGAATCCGTTCCGATATCAGGACCGTTGCCGACGGACTGGCCCTGCTCTATGGCAGCCACCCGCTACTCGCCGATGGCGAGTTCTGTGATTTCGAGCTTGAAGTTCTGCGGCCGTCCGGCCTGCGGCGATTCATCCGACCCCAGGTGCGCTTTCGCTTCGACGGCGCCAACACCTTTGAAGCACTGCCGCTGCCGCACGCGTTTCCGCTGCTTGAATGGGCGATGAACTGGTGCATCACGAGCCACGTCAACCATTACCTGCTGATCCACGCTGCGGTCGTCGAGCGGGGCGGGCGGGCGGTGATCCTTCCCGCACCGCCGGGTTCGGGCAAGAGCACCTTGTGCGCGGCGCTGGTACACAGGGGCTGGCGCTTGCTGTCGGACGAGGTCGCGATGATTCCATTCGACGGCACGGGCCTGCGCGCCCTGGCGCGGCCCATCAGCCTGAAGAATGAATCGATCGACGTCATCGCCCGTTTCGTGCCAGACGGCGTGTTCAACCCGCCGTCGTACAACACCACCAAGGGCACGGTGACGCACCTGCGCGCACCGCCTGAACATGTGCAGCGTGTTGATGAAACGGCGCAGCCCGCCTGGGTCGTTTTCCCGCGTTGGCAGGCGGGCACGCAGGCACAACTGACGGCGCGCGAGAAGCCCGACACGCTGATCAACCTGGCGCGCAACAGCTTCAACTACGGCGTGCTTGGCCAGCGCGGGTTCGAAACCCTTTCCGCCCTGGTCGAGTGCTGCGCCTGCCACGACTTCATGTATGGCGATCTGGACGACGCGATGCGAGTCTTCGACCGCCTGGCGCTCAGCAGCGGGCGCACGGCATGACGCGCGACCTGCTGTCCGGCTTGTGGATCGCAACCGAGCGGCCGGCCCTCAGCGCCCCTGAATGGGAACTCCTGCTGGCTCAGGCCCGGCGCTGCCGACTGCACGCGCGTGTGGCGCAATTCTTTCAGGACCGCGGCTGGCTGGTCGATGTCCCGAGCGGGCCGCGCAACCACCTGAACAGCGCACTTGTGGCCGCACAACGGCAGCGCAACCAGGTGCGCTGGGAAGTGGACAGGGTGCGGGTGGCGCTGGCCACTGTGCCAGGCCCCGTGGTGCTGCTCAAAGGCGCTGCATACGTGGCGCTGGGCCTGCCGCCCGCGCGTGGCCGGCTCTTCACCGACGTGGATATCCTGGTCGCGCGCGAAGCAATCACGGCTGCCGAGGTGGCGTTGCTGGGCGCGGGCTGGGTCCATGAGCCGCTCGATCCTTACGATGAACGCTACTACCGCCAATGGATGCATGAACTGCCACCGCTCAAGCACGTCTGGCGCCACACCTGGCTCGACGTGCATCACACGATCACGCCGCCGACTTCGCGCTTTGCGGTCGATGGCAGCGCCCTGCTTGCGCGCGCCAAGCCCTTGCAGCCCGAGGCGCGGCTGATGACGCTGGAACCGCCGGACATGGTGCTGCACAGCGCGGTGCATCTGCTTCAGGAAGGCGATTTCACTTCGGGGCTGCGCGACCTGCTGGACCTGAACGACCTGCTGCTGCACTTCGGCCAGGACGCCGCGTTCTGGCCGCAGTTGCTGGACCGCGCGCACGCGCTGGGCGTGCAGGTGCCCCTGTTCCATGTGCTGCTGCAGGTGCGGCGCTTGTTCGGCACCCGGCCGCCGCGAGCGCTGAGCGTGCGCGTGGATGCGCTGGCTGCAGGCTTTGGCTCGCGCACGCTGATGCCTGCGCTTCTCAAGGCTGCGCTGCGTCCGCCGCATCCCGCGTGCGACTCGCGCTGGACAGGTATGGCGCGCTGGCTGTTGTACGTGCGCTCGCACTGGCTGCGCATGCCCTGGTACCGAATCCTGCCTCACCTCGCGCGCAAAGCTGGCTCGCGGGCGCAGGCCCGGCTGCGGCCGGTGCCTGGGGCAGGCAAAGTTTGACGCGCGTCGGCAGCGCGCAACCCGGCTACGATTTCCGCTTTGTCACGGAGCCTCCATGCAAATTGTCTGCCTCGATCTTGAAGGCGTGCTCGTCCCCGAGATCTGGATCGCCTTCGCGCAACGGACTGGCATCAGCGCCTTCAACCGCACCACGCGGGACGAGCCCGACTACGACAACTTGATGCAGTACCGCCTGGCGCTGCTGCGCCAGCATGGCCTCAAGATGGCCGACATCCAGGCCGTCATCAGTGGCATGGCGCCGATGCCCGGAGCCAAGGAGTTCCTGGACGACCTGCGTTGCCGCCACCAGGTCATCATCCTGTCGGATACCTTCTACGAATTTGCAGACTCGCTGATGCGCCAGCTCGGCCGGCCGACGTTGTTCTGCCACCGTCTGGTGGTTGACGCCGAGGGTTTTGTGGCTGACTACACGCTGCGCCAGCCGAACCAGAAATTCCACGCCGTCAATGCGCTCAAGAGTTTGAACTACCAAGTCATTGCAGCGGGTGATTCGTACAACGACACCGGGATGCTCAGCGCGGCAAATGCGGGCTTTTTCATTCACCCGCCGCCGGGCATCGTGGCCCAGTTTCCGCAGTTTCCGGTGACCCACAGCTACGTGGAGTTGCGCGTAGCTATCGAAGGCGCGGCCGCCCGGTTGCGCGGCACGTAAGCCCGCAAACTGTTCGCCAGCGCTTCAAGGCTGCAGGGTGCCCAGCGGTCATTTCGATCCGCTTGCGAGCGCCGCTGGTCGCGGCCCGGGCAGGAAGTGGGCACAGGATTGGCACAAAGCAAAAAGCCGCCCTATGGGCGGCCTATGCCGATTCGCAAGTTGTCGTTTTCTCTCGAGATTCTGTGGTTGCGGGGGCAAGATTTGAACTTGCGACCTTTGGGTTATGAGCCCAACGAGCTACCAGGCTGCTCCACCCCGCGACTGAGTCTTGAAGTATAGCCGAATTCGGGTTGATGGGCCGGCAGGCTCAGCCTCCTGCGTGCTACTTCGGCAACCGGTTGGCGTGAACGCCCACCGTGGACGTCCACGATCGCTGAAGTACGCACCTACCGGCTTGGCGGTGCGCAACAACAGCCCGCAGAGCTATATGGGTGCGCAAGGAGTCCAAGAGTTTGCGCGTTGCCGCTTTTCAGTCCCGCGCCCGGGCGCCGATACTGCTGACTGCGTGAGTGAGTGAGTGGCGCAACCAACAAAACGTCAGCGTGATCTGGCGTCTTTGATGGCGCCCGAAAACCGCTGACTTTGCCCGTCAGGCTGCGCTTATTCCGTCTTGTCTTCCGCCAGCGTGTCGGCGGCGGGCTCAGGCCGGTCCACCAGTTC
>JANNGN010000339.1:0-1737 GCA_031403895.1 Rubrivivax sp.
GTCTTGCCCGAACCGGTGGGTCCGGTCACCAGAATGATGCCGTGCGGCTGCGCGATCAGCTGCAGGAAGCGGGTCAGCGTATCGCCGGTCATGCCTACGGCCTCAAGGGTCAGCTTGGACCCGCTCTTGTCCAGAAGACGCAGCACGGCGCGCTCGCCGTGAGCGCTGGGCAGCGTGCTCACGCGCACGTCGACGGCTCGCGTGCCGATGCGCAGCGAGATGCGGCCGTCCTGCGGCAGGCGTTTTTCGGCGATGTCGAGTTCGGCCATGATCTTCAGGCGCGAGATCAGCGCCGCATGCAGCGCGCGGTTGGGCTGCACCACTTCGCGCAGCGTGCCGTCGACGCGGAAGCGCACGCTCGAATGCCGCTCGTAGGGCTCGATGTGGATGTCGCTGGCGCCGTCGCGCGCGGCCTGCGTCAGCAGCGCGTTGAGCATGCGGATGATGGGCGCGTCGTCGCTGGTTTCCAGCAAATCCTCGATCGCCGGCAGCTCCTGCATGATGCGCGACAGGTCGGCGTCGTTCTGCACTTCGCTGACCACCGTGGCGGCGCTCGATTCGCCCTGGGCATAGGCGGCGCTGATGCGCTGCGCCATGGCCGGCGCATCGAGCTGCTGCAGCGAGCGCACCAGGTACTTGCGCATCACCTCGCTCCAGGCACTGCGCGGCGGCGCGCCGGCGTGCCACAGCGTCAGCTCTTCGCCGTCGTCTTCCAGCAGCAGCTGGTTGCCGCGCGCAAACGCGTAGGGCAGGGGATAGCGCATCGCTTTACCTGGAGACGGGGACGTCCTGCTCAGCAGGCCTGCCGGATGGCGCGGCCAGCGGTTGCGCCGGCAGGGAGCGCGGGGGCGGGTTGCGCACCACGGGCAACACCGGCGCCGAATTGATCGGAACCACGCGGCTCTCGATCGGTTGCGCGGCTTCCTGCTTCAGCCGCATCAGCTCATAACGGTCCAGCGACAGCTCGTCGCTCTGACCCGCGTCGCGCACCACCACCGGCCGCAGGAACACCATCAGGTTGGTTTTCTTGCGGCTGCGGGTCTCGCTCTTGAACAGGTTGCCGAAGATCGGCACATCGCCCACGATCGGCACCTTTTCCTGGTTGCCCGAGTATTCGTCCTGCAGCAGCCCGCCCAGCACCACGATGGCGCCGTCATCGACCAGCACGTTCGACTCGATCGAGCGCTTGTTGGTGATCAGGCCGGTGGCCGAATTGATCGACGAGGCCTGCACGTTGGAGACTTCCTGGAAGATCTGCAGCTTGACGGTGCCGTTCTCGCTGATCTGGGGCTTCACGCGCAGCGTCAGGCCGACGTCCTTGCGCTCGATGGTCTGAAACGGGTTCACCGTCCCGCTGCTGCCGGATCCGGTGTTGGTGAACTGTCCGGTGACGAAGGGAACGTTCTGCCCGATCACGATTTTGGCTTCCTCGTTGTCCAGCGTCAGCAGGTTGGGCGTCGAAAGTACGTTGCCGTCGGCATTGGTTTCGAGGAAGCGCGCCAGTGCGGCCAGGATGTACAGGCCGTTGGTGTTGCGCACCAGACCCAGGTTGATGCCGGGCGAAGGCTTCGCGTCGCCCGTGGCCACCCCCTGTTGCAAACCGAAGATGTTGGCCCCGCCTATGGTGAAGTTGGTGCCCAGCACGCCGATGTTCTTGTCGCCCTTGTTGCCCAGGATGTTCTGCCACTGGAAGCCGAATTCGGCAACCTTGTCGGCGTTGACTTCGGCAATCAGGCT
>JANNGN010000340.1:0-3053 GCA_031403895.1 Rubrivivax sp.
CGTGACGAACCCGACGCTGCCGGCACTGCTGGAAATTGCGCTGGCCACGCCGAACATTGCGCCCACCAACTTCCCGCGCAACGACCTCGTCACCACCTTCCTGACCGGCATTACCGGCGTCAACAAACCCGCCAACGTGGTGGGCTCGGAGATGCTGCGCCTGAACACCGCGATCGCTGCGGTGCCTTTCGCGCAGCAGAACCGCCTGGGCATCGTCGGCAACATCCTGGCCAACGGTGCGGACAATGCGGGCTACCCGAACGGCCGCCGGCCGAAGGACGACGTGGTCGATATCTCGCTGGTGGCGGTGATGGGTGGCCTGTGCATGGCCAACGGCAACACCAACATGCTGGGCTTCGGGCTGGATTGCAACCCGAGCAAGGTGCCGCTCGGCGCCACGGCCTTCAGGCTGCATGACGCGGTGGACCAGGCCGTCGTGCCCTTGTTGCCCGGTTTCCCGTACCTGTTCACGCCGACGCCCGGCGCCCAATGAACCTGGAGGCCCGCACCATGAAGATCAAGACTTCCCTTGTGCTGCTGGCGGCGCTGACGCTGCTGGCAGCCTGCGGTGACAACCCCGAGAACGCGGACACCACGCCCACCAACCAGGTGCCAGCATCGGCCACGGCGTCCACGTCCGCCTGGTCGCAGTTTGCGGCTTCGCTGCGCAACAGCGACACCCAAGCACCGCTGGAGGTGAACAACGTGACGCCGCCGACCAGCGAGTCGGACGCGCCGATGGCAATCTGAATTGCTGAACCGGTGAACCCTTGAACCCCTGAGCCCCGCGCTCTTGCGCGCCGCGTCCTGCCTGGACACGGCGCGCTTTTTCATGGGCGCCAGTGCGATCATCAGCGGCCACTTCAAAGAGCCCCGATGCCATCGACGCACCCGACCCGATACCGCTGCATGTGCCTGGTGATCCACGCCGAAGGCGATCTGCGTCTGGAAGACCAGGACACCGACGAACCTGGCCCCGGCCAGGTGCTGGTGAAGGTTGCGCTGGGCGGCATTTGCGGATCGGACCTGCACTACTTCCAGCACGGCGGCTTCGGCAGCGTGCGGCTGCAGCAGCCGATGGTGCTGGGGCACGAGGTGGCCGGCACCGTGGCGGCGCTGGGCGATGGCGTGGCCGCGCTGCACATCGGCCAGGGCGTGGCGATCAACCCGAGTCAGCCCTGTGGCGCCAAGGACGTGGCCTGCAAGTTCTGCCTCGAAGGCCTGCCCAACCAGTGGCTGGAAGTGCGCTTCTACGGCAGCGCCATGCGCCTGCCGCATGTGCTGGGCGCGTTTCGCAACCTGCTGCTGTGCCAGGCCAGCCAGTGCGTGCCGGTGGCCGATGGCGTGCCCTTGCGGCAGGCCGCGCTGGCCGAGCCGTTCGCGGTCGGCCTGCACGCGGTGTCGCGCGCCGGTTCGCTGCTGGGCAAACGCGTGCTGGTCTCGGGCTGCGGCCCGATCGGCGTGCTGGCGGTGGCCGCCGCGCGTGTGCATGGCGCGGCCGAGGTGGTGGCCACCGATGTCGTGGACGCCCCGCTGGCCGTGGCGCGGGCGCTGGGTGCGCAGCACACCATCAACGTGGCCCAGGACAGCGGCTGGGTGCAGCGCTACAGCGCCGACAAAGGCAGCTTCGACGTGATGCTGGAATGTTCGGGCAACGAACGCGCGTTGCGCGACGGCCTGGAGGTGATGCGCCCACGCGGCGTGGTGGTGCAACTGGGCCTGGGCGGTGACGTGCGCCTGCCGCAGAACATGGTGGTCGCGAAGGAGCTGAGCATCTGCGGCAGTTTTCGCTTCCATCACGAATTTGCGCTTGCGGTGCGGCTCATCAACGAAGGCCGCGTCGATCTCTCGCCGGTGATCTCGCACACCCTGCCCATGAGCCGCGCGCGTGAAGCATTTGAGCTGGCGTCGGACCGCCAGCGGGCGATGAAGGTGCTGATCGACTTCGCGCCGGGTGCTGGATAGCTTCGCGCTGCGCACTTCGGAACCCGCCCTCGGGGCGGCCCGGCGGTTCCATGTTTCGATGTCTCTGGGTTGGCGTACTAAAGTCCGCGATCTGCAAAACCCATCAACGAGATCCAGCATGAAAACCAAAGCTGCCGTCGCCTGGAAAGCCGGCGCCCCACTGACCATCGAAACCGTTGACCTGGCCGGCCCGCGCGCTGGCGAGGTGCTGATCGAAGTCAAGGCCACCGGCATCTGCCACACCGACTACTACACGCTGTCGGGCGCCGACCCGGAAGGCCTGTTCCCGGCGATCCTGGGCCACGAAGGCGCGGGCATCGTGGTCGATGTCGGCCCCGGCGTGAGCACGCTGCGCAAGGACGATCACGTCATCCCGCTCTACACGCCCGAGTGCCGGCAGTGCAAGTTCTGCCTGTCGCGCAAGACCAATCTGTGCCAGCTAATACGCGGCACGCAAGGCAAGGGGTTGATGCCGGATGCGACATCGCGCTTCTCGATCGACGGCAAGCCGATCCTGCATTACATGGGAACAAGCACGTTCTCGAACTACATCGTCGTGCCCGAGATCGCGGTCGCCAAGGTGCGCAACGACGCCCCGTTCGACAAGATCTGCTACATCGGCTGCGGCGTGACCACCGGTGTCGGCGCGGTGCTGTTCACGGCCAAGGTCGAGGCCGGTGCCAACGTGGCGGTGTTCGGCCTGGGTGGCATCGGACTGAACGTGATCCAGGGCGCCAGGATGGTCGGCGCCGACAAGATCATCGGCGTTGACCTGAACCCGGAGCGCGAGGCGATGGCGCGCAAGTTCGGCATGACGCACTTCATCAACCCGAAGCACGTCGACAACGTCGTCGACGCCATCGTGCAGCTCACCGACGGCGGTGCCGACTACAGCTTCGAGTGCGTGGGCAACACCAAGCTGATGCGCCAGGCCCTTGAATGCACGCACAAGGGCTGGGGCCGCAGCATCATCATCGGCGTGGCCGAAGCGGGTGCCGAGATCAGCACGCGGCCGTTTCAGCTGGTCACCGGCCGCAAGTGGGAAGGCTCTGCCTTCGGCGGCGCACGCGGCCGCACCGACGTGCCCA
>JANNGN010000341.1:0-2871 GCA_031403895.1 Rubrivivax sp.
CTGGTGCCGATCTCGGGCTTTGCGCCGGGGCTGGACGCGGTGCGCTTCTTGGCTTTACCCATCCTGCTCAGCCTGCTGGCCCGGCTGGGCGGTGAATCGCGCCTGTACCGGGCGATGTTCCTGGAGGAGATCGGCCGCGACTACGTGCGCACCGCGCGCGCTAAAGGCTTGAGCGAATCGGTGGTGCTGTTCCGCCACGTGCTGAGAAACGCGCTGATCCCCATCATCACCAGCGCCGGCGCCTACCTGCCTTACGTGTTCATGGGCAGCCTGGTGTTCGAGAGCTTTTTCGGCATCCCGGGGCTGGGCGCGTATGTCATCGAAGCCATCGGCAAGCAGGACTTCGCCATCGTGCGCACGATGGTCTTCGTGGGCTCGCTGCTGTACATCGCCACCTATGCCCTGATCGACATTGCGTACACGTGGGTGGACCCGCGCGTGCGCCTTGCCTGAACTGCCCGAACTGCCTGCGCTGAACATGCCCAAATTCGTATTGCTCTGGACCGACGCCGCCATCTGGCTGCTGCTTGTCGTGCTGGTGGCCTATGGCGTGAGCGTGGTCCGTTCACCGGAGTTGGCCGCCAAGTGGGGCCGCGTGTTCCGCAACGCGCCGGCGCTGGCCTCAACCTTGATCCTTACGCTGTGCCTGGGCGTGACGCTGCTGGACAGCATGCACTTCCGGCCGTTGCTGCCACCTGCGGCGGGGGTCAAGGACGCCGCGCCGGCCTATGACTCGCGCACGCGGTCGCTGCTGGACGTGCTGCTGGCGGACTTGCTCGCTGCGCGTGAATCGACCTATTCGCGGCCGTTGTCGTACCTGGGCTTCACGAAGGAATCGCTGCTGGTGAATGGCCAGATCGAAAGGGTCGCGCCGCGCCTGGAGTTCGGTGGCAAGCACCTGGCCAAGCCCGACACCGACTGGGCCCCCGACGTTGCCAAGCGCACTGCGGTGGGGCTGCTGCTGGGTGGCCTGGTTGCGGCGCTGGCCGCCGCGTTGCTGGTGGCGGCAGTGGCCCGTGCGCGCAAGGCCGGCATGCTTGCCACCTGGCGCAGCATGCGCCAGCATGACGGCCAGGTGCCGTGGCATGTGGCGCTGGGCACCCTCATCGTGCTGGGCCTGGTGGCGGGCCCGGCGACGGCATTGTCCGGGCCCTACCACCTGCTGGGCACCGACCTCACTGGCAATGACGTGCTGTTGCAGTCGCTGAAGAGCATCCGCACGGCCTTCGTCATCGGCACCCTGGCGACCGTGGCCACGCTGCCGCTGGCCGTCGTGCTGGGTCTGCTGGCGGGTTACTTCAAGGGCTGGGTCGATGAGCTGATCCAGTACCTCTACACCGTGCTGTCGTCGGTGCCGAACGTGTTGCTGATCGCCGCCTGCGTGCTGATGGTGCAGGTCTTCCTCGACAAGAACCCGGACCTGTTCGAGACCGGCGCCGAGCGTGCCGACCTGAAGCTCTTCCTGCTCTGCGCCGTGCTCGGCCTCACCGGCTGGGCGGGCCTGTGCCGGCTGCTGCGCGGCGAGACGATGAAGCTGCGTGAACTGGAATACGTGCAGGCCGCAAGCGCCTTTGGCATCAGCCACGGCCGCATCATGGCGCGCCACATCTTCCCCAACGTGGCGCACCTGATGCTGATCGTCACCGTGCTCGAGTTCTCGTCGCTGATCCTGTACGAAGCGGTGCTGTCGTACGTGGGCGTGGGCGTGGACCCATCGATGAACAGCTTCGGCGGCATGATCAACCTGGCGCGCAACGAGATGAGCCGCGACCCCGTCGTCTGGTGGTCATTCGCCTCGGCCTTCGGCTTCATGGTGACGCTGGTGCTGGCGGCGAACCTTTTTGCTGACGGGGTGCGGGATGCGTTTGACCCGCGCGCAAGAGTCTTCCGCAGCAAACGCGTGCTGGTGCAGCGCAAGAAGGCGGCCTGACAATGCTGAATATCCAGGACCTGCAGGTCGAACTGGAAGGCGACGTCGGCCTGGTGCGCGCCATCGACGGCATGCGCCTGTGCATCGAGCGTGGCGAGACCTTTGCGCTGGTGGGCGAGTCCGGCTGCGGCAAGAGCATGACGGCGCTGGCGCTGATGCGGCTGTTGCCCGAGAACGGCTATGTCGCAGCGGGCGACATCCACATCGGTGCCGGCAGCGACCGCGTCGATGTGCTCGGCCTGCCCGAAGCGCAGATGCGCAGCGTGCGCGGCGGCCGCGTCGGCATGATCTTCCAGGAACCCAGCACGAGCCTGAACCCGGTCATGAAGGTGGGGCAGCAGATCGTGGAAGCGATCGAGGCCCACACCCCGCTGCGCGGTGCAGCCGCGCGCGCCAAGGCCATCGAATGGCTCAAGCGCGTCGGCATCCCCGAGCCCGAGCGCCGCATCGACGACTACCCCTTCCGCATGAGTGGCGGCCAGAAGCAGCGCGTGATGATTGCGGTGGCACTCGCCGCCGAGCCCGAGTTCCTGATCGCCGACGAGCCCACCACCGCGCTGGACGTGACGATCCAGGCCCAGATACTCGACCTGCTGCGCGACCTGCAGCGCGAAAAGCGCATGGGCCTCTTGCTCATCACGCACGACCTGGCGGTGGTCTCGGGCATGGCGCAGCGGGTGGCGCTGATGTATGCGGGGCAGATCATCGAGGTGGCAGCGGCCGAAGAATTCTTCCGCGCGCCCAAACATCCGTATGCGCGTGCGCTGCTGCGCGCCTTGCCGGGGGGCGACCGCCGTGCCGGGCCACTGGAGGCCATCGCCGGCACCGTGCCTGCGCTCAACCAGACCTTCACCGGCTGCAGATTTGCGCCGCGCTGCGCGCAGGTGATGCCGCATTGCGCCAGCACCTTGCCCGCGCTGAAGGAAGTCAGCGCACGGCAT
>JANNGN010000342.1:0-3412 GCA_031403895.1 Rubrivivax sp.
ATGTCGCGCAGCGCTTCGTCGGCGCGCATGCGGCGGCAGACCTCGTGGCCGTCCATGCCGGGCATCACCACGTCCAGCAGCACCAGGTCGGGCTGCTGGCTGGCGCACAGGGCCAGCGCCTGCGCGCCGCTGGTGGCCATCAACACCTGGTGATCGGCGGCAAAGGCCTGGTAGAGAGCCTGGATGTTGATGGGCTGGTCGTCCACCACCAAGAGGCGCGGCAGGCGGGCCTGGGCGCTGATGGGTGGATCGATGGCGGCGAGTGCAGCGTGTGCGGCGGGCGCAGCGGGTGGGGTGGCTGCCGCAACGGTGGCGAGCGTGCTCATCGGTCGGCCTGCAGCAGCAGCGTTTTGCCCAGGCACAGCGCACGCTCGAAGTCGAGCGCGGCAACGGCGTCGTCCAGTTCACGCAGGGCCGGGGCCAGGCTGGCCGCGCACTGTTGCTGCAGCGTGGCCATGACTTCGGTGGCGCGCATGTCGGAGTTTTCCAGCAGTTCGATCAGCTCACGCATGGCGTGCAGCTTGTTTGTCGCGTTCGCAGTGGTGGCAGCGTTGACCTCTGTTGTCGGGGCCGCTGCCGGTTGGCTGGAATGCAGCGCCAATTGCAATGCAGCCAGCGGTGCCAGGGCGTCCTCAATCGCCGCTGCGATCGCGGCCGCCAGTTGCTGCTGCTCAGCCGCTGCCGGCTGTGCTGCCATCGCCGCTTCGGCGCGGCCTGCCCGGTCGGCGAGTGCCGGCACACCCAGCGTGGCAGCAAGGCCCTTGAGCGTGTGCAGCAGGCGCGCGGCGGACCCTGCGTCCTGCGCTTGCACGGCAGCCACCAGCAGCGCCGGCATGCCCGCCAGGTCATGCACAAAGTTGCGCAGCAATCGCTCGTAAACCGGAACCTTGCCGCCCAGGCGCCGCAACGCTGCGTCCAGCTGCACGCCCGCCGCCGCAGCGGCGGTGGCCACTGCCGGCGACAACGCAGAGGCGGCCGGTGTTGCCGCTACGGGCGACCTGTGCAGCGCTTGCGCATGGGCCGCAGGCGGCGTATTGCGCCCGGCCACGCGGCGCAGCACCTGCACCAGATGGTCGAGGTCAAAGGGTTTGCCGACGTGCTCGTTCATGCCGGCGGCCAGGCAGGCCTCGCGGTCGCTGGCCATCGCGTTGGCGGTCATCGCGACGATCGGCAGGGTGGTCTTGTGCAGGTTTTGCCGGATGCGTGCGGTGGCTGTGAAGCCGTCCATGACCGGCATCTGCAAGTCCATCAGCACGGCGTCGAAAGGCGGGTCGGCGGCAGCCACGGCCTCGACCGCGATCTGGCCGTTGGCGGCGATCTGCACCTCGGCGCCTTCGTCTTCCAGCAGTTCGCGCGCGACCTGCTGGTTGTTGAGGTTGTCTTCGGCCACCAGCAGCCGCATGCCGGCCAGTCGGCCGCCCACGGGTGCCGGCCCGCGTGCGGACGGGTGCGGCCGGTGCTGCCCGCGGCGTGCGTCCACCACCGCGTCGAGCAGCATCGACGCCGTCACTGGCTTGACGAGGAAACCGTCCAGCAGCGCCTGCTCGTCGCTGCTGCGCTGTTCCAGCATTTCGCGGCCATGGGCGGTGACCATCACCACCACCGGCGCGTCGCCGGCCAGGCCGCCATCGCGGATGTGGCGTGTCGTGGCCCAGCCGTCCAGGCCCGGCATCTGCCAGTCCATGAAGACCGCGTCGTAGCGTTCGCCGCGCGCCAACAAGTCCTGCAACAAGGCGATCGCGGCCTCGCCGCTGTCGGCGGCGTCCACCGCCCAGCCGAGCGACTGCGCCATGCCTTGCAGCAGCTCGCGCGCGGTCGGGTTGTCGTCCACCACCAGCGCGCGCAGGGCTGCTGCTGGGCGCATGGGCGCTGGCTCAGTGCCATCGTTGGCAGCCACTGCTAACGTCAGATTAAAGTGGAACGTGCTGCCCTGGCCGAGCACGCTGTCGAGCTGCAATTCGCCGCCCATCAAGGCCACCAGCCGCTGGCTGATGGCCACGCCCAGGCCGGTGCCGCCAAAGCGGCGCGTGGTGCTGGCTTCGGCCTGCGTGAAGCCGCTGAAGATGCGGGCCTGGTTGGCGGGCGCGATGCCGATGCCGGTGTCGCGCACCGCAACGCGCAGCGTGACGCTGCTGCCGCTCTGTGCCAGCACCCGCACCGACACCACCACCTCACCGCTGTCGGTGAACTTGATGGCGTTGCCCGACAGGTTGATCAGCACCTGCTGCAGCCGCATCGCGTCGCCCACCAAACGGCGCGGCAGCGCGGGGTCGATGTCGAACAGCACCTCCACCGGCTTGATGCCGACGTTGGCCGAGACGATGACTGACAGGTCGCGCATCAGCTGGTCGATACGGAATGGGTGCGGGTCGAGCGTCATCTTTCCCGCCTCGACCTTGGAGAAGTCAAGGATGTCGTTCAAGAGCCCCAGCAGAGAACGCGCCGCGCTTTCGGTCTTGACGGTGTAGTCGGCCTGGCGTGCCGACAGCTCGCTCTTCTTCAGCAGCGCCAGCATGCCGAGGATGGCGTTCATGGGCGTGCGGATCTCGTGGCTCATGTTGGCCAGGAACTGGCTCTTGGCCACGCTGGCCTGCTCGGCCTGCGCCTTGGCGGCGAGCAGGGCCTGGCGCTGCTGGCGCTGCTCGGTGACGTCGGCATAGGCAATGACGACGCCAAGCGCTTCGTGCTGCACCGGCATCGCGCTGACCGACAGCCAGACCGCACGCTCGGGCGTCACCACCTGCAGCAGTGCGTCGTTGATGGCGACACTGCCGGTCAATGCACGCACGCCGGGCAATTCTTCGGTCGGCATGGCGGTGCCGTCTTCGCGCAGGATGGTCCAGTCGCGGCCGGCGTAGTCGCGCCGCAGGTGTTCTTCGCGGCTGATGCCGAGCAGCCGTTCCGAAGCCGGGTTGCAGTCGATGATGTGCCCCTGCGGGTCGGTCACGGTCAGGCCCACCGGCAGGATGTCGTAGATCGCCTGCAGCCTGGCCAGCGCCCGGCTGGCGTCCTGCGAAGACTGTTTGGCATCGGCCGTGGCGCGCACCAGCTCGGTGATATCGACGCGCACGCCCACCGTGTGGCCGTCGGCCATGCGCCGCTCCACGATGCGCAGCGTGCGGCCGTCGGCCAGCAGCTGGATCAGGCTTGAATGGGGCTGGCGGTGTTGCGCCATGCGCTCGACCACCCACTCGTCAACGCTGCGGCCGGTGGCGGCGTACTGCCCATGCTCGGCGGCGTAGCGCACTATTTCCTCGAAGCTGTTGCCGGGCTCCATCATGACCGCCGACTCGGGGTAGATGTCGCGGTAGCGCTGGTTGCACATCACCAGCCGGTCGTCGGGCCCGTAGAGCACAAAGGCGTCGTCCAGCGCGTCCACCGCGCCGCGCAGCAGCCCGGCGCTGCGCTGCGC
>JANNGN010000343.1:0-1662 GCA_031403895.1 Rubrivivax sp.
CAGCGTCTTCAGGCCCAGCTCGTGCGCGATGCGCGGTGTCTGCTCATGGCCGTCGGTGCAGGAAAAGCTGCGCACCCAGCCCGTGTGCGGCCGGATCACCGACAGCCGCTGCCGAATTTGCGCCTCGCTGACCTGCGAGCCGGGCTGCTGCCCGGGTGCGTAAGGGCTGAAGCACAGCCCATGCACACCGCGCGCCAGCACGGCCCTGAACTCGGCGGCCAGCGCACGGCGTGCCGGGTCGCTGCGCACGATGGGCGTGGTGCGCGACCAGGCGCTGCCGGGTGCTGAAGGAGAAGGCGGGGCAAGCGCTGCGGCAGGCACCGAACCGACACCAGGCTGCGCCGAGGCAGCCCGTGGCGACGGGCTCGGTACCGCAGCGGTTTTTGCGATGAGGGGTTTGGACACCAGACACTCCGATCAGGATCGTTTGTTCCAGGGGAACTTGCCCTTGGCGCGCGGCTGGGCGGGGCCATAACCGCCGACCTGCTCGTACACCCGCACATAGTCCACCACCAGCTCGGCCGGGAACTGCGTGCCGGCGTCGGGCAGGCCCGGAAAGTTGCCGCCCACGGCCACGTTCATCAGCAGGTAGAAGGGCTGGTCGAAGGGCGCCGGCCAGGGGTTCAGGTCAGCAGCTTTGCTCGCCGCCACGCCGGCACCGTCGAGCAGCTTGCTGCAGCTCCACCAGTGCTTGTGGCTCACGGTATGAACATCATCGACGAAGCAGCGAATCTCACCCGGCGTCCACTCCACCGCATAGACGTGCCAGTCCTGCACCGTGCTGCCGCCCGGCAGCGGATGCACATGCGTGATGAGCGAGCGCGCCGGGTAGGCCGAGCCGAAGTGGATGCTGCTGAGCACCTCGTGCGGCCTGTCGCCCACGATCTCCATCAGGTCGATCTCGCCGCTGGCCGCCCAGCCGCCGTAAGCGTCGTCCTGCGGCAGCATCCACAGCGCCGGCCACAGGCCTTTGCCGCAGGGCACCCGGGCCCTGATCTCGACGCGGCCGTACAGCGTGTTGAAGAGCGGCGTGCCGTCGCGCCGCCGCGTCTTCAGCCGCGCCGAGCTGTAGCCGCAACCGTGCAGTGTTTCCTTCAGCGCGCGGATCGTCAGCGTGCTGTCTTTGACCACCACGTTGGCGGGCGCGTCGGTGTAGTACTGCAGCTCCTCGTTGCCCCAGCCCGGCACCCAGTGCTGTTTGCCGTAGTCGAAGAAGCCATTGCCCAGGTCGCAGTCCCACTTGCTGCGGTCAACCTGGCTGCCCTCGAATTCATCGGCCCAGACCAGCCGCCAGAGCGCCTCTTTGACCATGGCCTCAGACGATCAGGCGGCTGTCGGCACCGAAGCCCAGGGCCCAGGTGCTGTCGGGCTGCAGGCCCACCACCTGGCCGCTATCGACCGGGGCTTGCCCAGCGCTAACCTTCGCGCTGAGCAGCTCCGTCACGCCGTCCACCCGCAGGTGCAGGATCGAAGAATCGCCCAGGTGTTCGGCCAGTTCCACCTGCGCTGGCACGCCGCTGCCGGCAGGGCCCACACGCAGGTGCTCGGGCCGCAGGCCCATGCGTTGCACGCTGGCCCCAGCACCGCCAGCCAGTGCGTCCCACAACGCCTGGTGGGGCGCCCGCGCACCCGCTGCCGGGCGGTCTATCAGGTTGATGCGCG
>JANNGN010000344.1:0-1982 GCA_031403895.1 Rubrivivax sp.
TGAACGGTGACCGCATCGAAGCGCGCGCTTGCGTGCTGGCCAGCGGCGGCTTCGAGTCCAACCGCGAATGGCTGCGTGAAGCCTGGGGCCAGAACGAACTGGGCGAATGGCCGGCCGAGCGCTTTGCCATCCGCGGCACGCGCTTCAACAGGGGCGTGTTGCTGAAGGACCTGCTGGCGCAAGGCGCCGATGCAGTCGGCGACGCGACGCAGGCCCACATGGTGGCAGTGGACGCGCGCGCGCCGCTGTACGACGGCGGCATCACGACGCGCGTGGATGCGGTGTCGCTGGGCATCATGGTCAACCGCAACGGCCAGCGCTTCGACGACGAAGGTGAGGACTTCTGGCCCAAGCGCTACGCCATCTGGGGCCGGCTCGTCGCGCAGCAGCCGGGGCAGGTGGGGCACTGCATCATCGACGCCAAGGCGGTGGGCCGTTTCATGCCGCCGGTGTTCAAGGGCGAGCAGGCGCAGACGCTGGCAGCGCTGGCGCAACAGCTCAAGCTGCCGCAAGACGCGTTCCTGCAAACCGTGCATGACTACAACGCGGCCTGCCGCGCCGGCACCTTCAACCACGCGCTGCTGGACGACTGCCACACCGAAGGCCTGCAGCCGCCCAAGACGCATTGGGCGCGGCCCATCGACACACCACCCTTTTACGGCTACACGCTCAAGCCCGGCGTTACCTTCACCTACCTGGGCCTGAAGGTGGACGAGCGCGCTGCCGTGCATTTTGGCGGCCAGCCCAGCGCCAACCTCTTTGCAGCCGGCGAGCTGATGGCCGGCAACGTGCTGGGCCAGGGCTACACCGCAGGGGTGGGCATGACCATCGGCACCGTGTTCGGCCGCATTGCCGGAGTCAGCGCGGTGGCCAGCGCGGTGGCCTCATCGCAGAAGCAGGCGCTGGCTCATGCAGCCGCTTGAAGCGCTGGTGCGTGAAGCCTCGGCGCTGGCCGCTGGCAGCGCTGAAAGCGAAGTCGCGCGGCAGCTGCAGATCTGCAACGCCTGCCGCTACTGCGAAGGCTTCTGCGCGGTGTTTCCGGCGATGGCGCGGCGGCTGGAATTCGGCAGCGCCGATGTGCACTATCTGGCCAACCTGTGCCACAACTGCGGCGCCTGCCTGCACGCCTGCCAGTACGCGCCGCCGCACGAATTTGCGGTCAACGTGCCGCAGTCGATGGCGCGCGTGCGCGGCCAGACCTATGCCGACTACGCCTGGCCGCCAGGCCTGGGCGCGCTGTACCAGCGCAATGGCCTGACGCTGGCGCTGGCGCTGGCGGCGGGCCTGGCGCTATTCCTGATGCTGGCCGCGCAACTGAACGGCAGGCTGTGGGGCGCGCAGGCAGGTGGCAACTTCTACGCCATCTTCCCGCACACTTTGATGGTCAGCCTGTTCCTGCCGATCTTTGCATTCGGGGTGGTGGCACTCGGCATTGGCGTGGCCAATTTCTGGCGCCGCGTTTCACCGGGCGACGCCGCGCTGTCGTCCGCTGCAGCCGTGGGCGAAGCCGCGCAGAACGCGCTGACACTGAAGTACCTGGACGGCGGCCACGGCGAAGGCTGCAACAACGCAGACGACGCCTGGACCCACGCCCGCAGCCGCTTCCACCACCTCACCTTCTACGGCTTTGCGCTGTGCTTTGCGGCCACCAGCGTGGCCACGCTGTACCACTACGCCTTTGGCTGGGTGGCGCCGTATGCGTGGACCAGCCTGCCCAAGGTGCTGGGCACGCTGGGCGGCACGGGTCTGCTCGTCGGACCGGCCGGCCTGTGGTGGCTGCACCGCCGCCGCCATCCCGCGCATGGCGACGCGGCACAAAGGCCGATGGACCTGGGCTTCATCGCGCTGCTGTTCCTGGTCAGCTTCAGCGGCCTGGCGCTGGCATTGCTGAAAGCCACGCCCGCGCTGCCGCTGCTGCTGTGCCTGCACCTGGGCGCAGTGATGGCCTTTTTCGCCACCATGCCCTACGGCAAGTTCGCGCA
>JANNGN010000345.1:0-3909 GCA_031403895.1 Rubrivivax sp.
CCCGCACACCACCGGCACGCGGCCGGCGGCCACCGAGCGCGCGGCTTCCATGACCTGGCTCTTTTCTGCGCGGGTGAGCGAGGTGTTCTCGCCCACCGTGCCGCAGATGACGAGGCCCGAGACGCCGTCGCGGATGAGTGCCGCCATGACGGCTGCGGTGGCGTCGATGTCGAGCGAGAAGTCGTCGCGGAATTGCGTCGTGACGGCGGGGAACACACCTTGCCAGGCAATCGTGGGACGGGTCATGGCGGGGCCTTCACAGGGGCGGTTGGCTTGCGGCCCATCGTACAGTCTGGGTCGCCATGAACACAGCCGCGCCCACCGCCCGCTTCATCGATTCCCACACCGGCGGCGAACCCACGCGGCTGCTCGTCAGTGGCGGCCCCGACCTCGGCAGCGGCAGCATGGCCGAGCGCCTGCAGCGCTTTCGCGATCAGCACGAGCACTGGCGCCGCGCGCTCGTCACCGAACCGCGCGGCAACGACGTGATCGTCGGCGCGCTGCTGTGCGAGCCGCAGGATGCGGCCAATGCCTGCGGCGTGATCTTCTTCAACAACGTCGGCTTCCTGGGCATGTGCGGCCACGGCACCATCGGCCTCGTGGCCACGCTGGCCCATCTGGGCAAACTGGCACCCGGCAGGCACGGCATCGAAACGCCAGTCGGCGTGGTGCAGGCCACGCTGCATGGCGACGGCAGCGTCAGCGTCGCCAACGTGCCCGCCTACCGCCATGCGCACCAGGTGGCGGTGCAGGTGCCTGGCGTGGGCCTGCTGCACGGCGACGTGGCCTGGGGCGGCAACTGGTTTTTCCTGTGCCACGACCACGGCCTGGCGCTGCTGCCGTCGAACATCGCCGCACTCACGGCGCGTGCCGACGCGCTGCGGCAGGCGCTGGCCGCGCAGGGCGTCACGGGGGCAGATGGCGCGGTCGTCGATCACATCGAACTGCTCGGCCCGGCGCAGGGCGCGGCACCCGACCCGGCGCTGTCAGGCCGCAGCTTCGTGCTCTGCCCTGGCGGCGCCTACGACCGGTCCCCCTGCGGCACCGGCACCAGCGCCAAGCTGGCCTGCCTGGCGGCCGATGGCGCGCTCGCACCCGGGCAGCGCTGGCAGCAGGAGAGCGTGATCGGCAGCGTGTTCACGGCGCACTACGACGTGGCCGCAGCCGGCCAGCGCGGCATCCTGCCCACCATCCACGGCCGCGCCCACGTGACGCTGGACGCGACGATGGTGTTCGACCCCACCGACCCCTTTGCGTGGGGCCTGGGCGATCTGGATTGATCGACCACGGCGCGGCCGCGCTGCCACCACTGGCCGCGCACGAACTGCACGCCGACCGGGTGGTGGTGGGTGCCGGCATCGTCGGCCTGGCGATCGCGCTGCGCCTGCGCGAAGCGGGCCACGAGGTGCTGCTGATCGACCGCCAGGGCGTGGCCGCAGAAGCCAGCCGCGGCAACGCCGGCGCGCTGGCCTACAGCGACATCCTGCCGCTGGCGTCGCCCGGCATCATGCGGCAGGCGCCGCGCTGGCTGCTGGATCCGCTGGGCCCGCTGTCGATACCACCGGCCTACCTGCTGCGCATCGCGCCCTGGCTCTGGCGCTTCTGGCGCGCCAGCCAGCCGCGCCAGTTGGCCGTTAGCACAAAGGCCCAGGTGGCGTTGATGGCGCTGGCGGCGCAGGCCCTGCCACGCTTGCTGCAGGCCGTGGGCGCGCAGGACCAGTTGCACAGCGACGGCAACTTGCAGCTCTACGAAAGCCAGGCCGAGTGGCGCGCCTCGCTGGCGGGCTGGCAACTGCGTGCCGAACACGGCATCGCCTTCGAGCATCTGCACGGCGCGCGGTCAATAGCCGCACTGCAGCCCGGCTTGTCGCCGGCCCTGGTGGCGGCCACCTTCGTGCCAGGCTGGCAGCGCATCGACGACCCGCAGCGGCTGTGCGAGCAAGTCGCTGCCGCCTTCGTGGATGCCGGCGGGCGCCTGCGCCGCGCGCACGCGCAGGCGCTGCGGCCGTCCGCCAACGCTGTGGCGGTGCTGTTGCAAGACGGGCAGCGCCTGCTTGCGCGGCAGGTGGTGGTGGCGGCCGGCGCGTGGTCGCATCAGTTGGCGCGTGCTCTCGGCCACCGCATCCCGCTCGAAACCGAGCGCGGCTACAACACCACGCTGCCGTCGGGCGCCTTTGATCTGCGGCGCCAGCTCACGTTTGGCGGCCACGGCTTTGTCGTCACGCCGATCGCCGGTGGCGTGCGTGTCGGCGGTGCGGTCGAGCTCGGCGGCCTGCTGGCCCCGCCCAACCACGCGCGGGCTCGCGCGCTGCTGGACAAGGCCAAGCGCTTCCTGCCCGGCCTCAAGACCGAACACGGCAGCCCGTGGATGGGCTTTCGGCCGTCGCTGCCCGACTCGCTGCCCATCATCGGCGCTGCACCGGGCGTGCCGAATGTGCTGTATGCCTTCGGCCATGGCCACCTGGGGCTGACGCAGTCGGCCGCGACGGCTGAGCTGGTGGCCGATCTGGCCAGCGGACGCGCTCCGTCGATCGATCTCACACCCTTCAGCGCCGCCCGCTTCACGGGCTGAATCGGGCCTGGGCCGAGCGCTTGCAGGCCCGGCCCTAAAGCGATCCAAAGCACTGCCGACGATGCAAGGGCGCCGGGCTGGAGTCGCTGCGCCGCGCCGGTCAGCGCCCGTTTTGGCGCCTTCGACCTGCGATCGCACCAGCGCATGCTGTTGCGCGACGGCGCCCCGCTGGCTGTCGGCGCGCAGGCGCTGAATGTGCTGATCGTGCCCGTGGATGCCGCCGGCGCGCGGCTGCGCAAGCAGCAGCTGGTGCAGCGCGGCTGGCAGCGACCCGGCTGCTCACGTTCACCGGCTTTGGCGGCAGTGGCATGACGCGGTTGGCGCTGCAACTGGCGGCGCGCGAACTGCACCGCCAGCCCGACGGTGTGTGGTTCGTTAACCTCGCGCCACCTGAAGCAGCCGCGCAGGCCGCGCTGGCCGGGCCCTGGGCGCTGGCGGCCCGACTGGTGGCTGCTGACGCCGAGCAGCGACGGCAGTTGCAGCTACCGGCCGATCCGGTCTTGGCGCAGGCACTGCAGGACGATGCAGAGCGCGCATGCGCGCAACTGGACGACGCGGCCTGGACGTCCGAGAGGCAAACCGGTGCCTTGATGGACGACGACGAAGCTCTGGCCCAGTTGGCGGCCGTGTTCGAACCCTCGGGCCAAGCGCGGGCGGCCCCGTGCCCATCAACCCGGGTGGGCGTCGATGCAGCCCATCACTGCATTCAGTCGGGTGTTGTCCACCAGCGCGCCCATCTCAGCGCCGGGTCCAGCGGGTCGGCCGGTGGACCACTTTCCTGGCCTCCCCTTGGGCGCGGACGATGCGGTCCTCGGCCTGGGGGGCTGCTCAGAAGCTCACCACCACCGACGCGCCCAACAGGTGGTTGGTCTTGCTGTAGCGCGTGGCGTCGGGGTTGCTGAACACAGGCTGGCTGGCGCCGTCCAGCCGGTACTCCAGCTTGAGCGTGGAGTTTTCATCGACGCGGTAGCTCAGGCCCAAGCTCAGCGCGTAGCGGTTGCTGCCAGTGCCTTCGCCCTTGGCAAAGCTGCCGTCGGCCAGCAGGCCGCGGCCGATGCCGTTGATGCCGTCGTCGAAGCTGTAGCCCAGCAGACCGCCACCGTTCTTGCTGTTGCTGATGTAGTCGGCGCGCAAGATGCCTTCGAAACGCGGCGTGAACTTGTAGGCCATCAGGCCCGACAGGCCCCACCAGCGCGCGTCGCGCAACATGCCGTCGCTGGTGTGGACGGCAGCCCTTTTCTGCTGGCCGACGCTGACCTGGCCCAACAGGGACCAGTCGCCGCGGATGTAGTACGCGTCCACCTCGAACAGGTGCGTCATGGTGTTCTTGCCGGCGC
>JANNGN010000346.1:0-4914 GCA_031403895.1 Rubrivivax sp.
GCTTCGTCCATCGCTGGTTGCTTGTACTCATCAAGGAATAATTTGGCCAGTTGCGCTGCCTTGCCGGCAGCCTCAGGACGCCCTGCTTCCTCCCACGACTCGTAATTTCGCCAGTCAGAAATCAGTGGTTTGTAAAATGCATCGCGAAATCGATCTTGCGTGTGTTGCACACCGAAGTGAAAAGCAGGTGCTGGCGCCGCAGATCAAGGTGCGCATCGACTACGCGGCGGCAGCGTTGTACGGCGTGCCGGCGCCGCAGGTTCTGAACACGCTGCAAAGCCTGGTCGAAGGCGAGAAGATCACGCACATCGTCGAAGGCGGGCGGCGCTTTGCGCTGGTGGTGCGGCTGCCGGAATCGGCGCGTTCGGTCGAAGGCCTGGGCCAGATACTGATCGAGACGCCGAGTGGCCGCATCCCGCTGTCCAGGGTCGCCAGCATCGAAGACGGCGACGGCCCCAACCAGATCAGCCGCGACGACGGCAAGCGGCGCATCGTGCTGTCGGCGAACGCCTCGGGGCGCGCGCTGTCGGAGATCGTCGCCGACATCCGCAAGGTGGTGGCCGACACCCAGCTGCCCGAGGGCAGCTTCATCACGCTGGGCGGCCAGTTCCAGGCCCAGGAAGAGGCCTCGCGCGTGGTCGGGCTGCTGTCGATGGTGTCGCTGGCGCTGATGTTCGTGGTGCTGTACAGCCGCTACAAGTCGGCCGTGCTGTCGGCGCTGATCATGGTCAACATTCCGCTCGCGCTGGTGGGCGCGGTGCTCGGCCTCTGGCTGTCGGGCCAGCCCTTGTCAGTCGCTGCGCTGGTGGGCTTCATCACGCTGGCCGGCATCTCGGTGCGCAATGGCATCCTGAAGGTCAGCCACTACATCAACCTGATGCGCTTCGAGGGCGAAAGCTTCGACCACGCGATGATCGTGCGTGGTTCGCTGGAAAGGTTGAGCCCCGTGCTGATGACCGCGCTGGTTACCGCCTTTGCGCTTGCGCCATTGCTGTTCGAAGCCGAACAGCCCGGCACCGAAGTGCTGCACCCGGTGGCCGTGGTGATCTTCTCGGGCCTCATCAGTTCGACCCTGCTCGACACCTTTCTCACGCCCGCGATGTTCTGGCTCTTCGGCCGCAAGCCGGCTGAAGCGCTGATGAGCGAGAAGGATGCCGAGGCGCTGTGATCACGTCAGTTTCATTCCCCCACCGTTGCTCCTGAAAGGACTCCCATGAAGATTCAAGCCCTGTTCGCCACCCTCACCCTGGCCCTTGCAGGCACGGCCTTCGCTGCCGGCGACCACCACCACGCCAGCGACAAGCCGATGCATGGTGGTGTCGTCGCCGCGTCGAAGGTCATGGATTACGAACTGGTGGCCAAGCCGACGGCGATCCAGCTCTACCTGCGTGACCACGGCAAGGCTGCCGATGCGTCAAAGGCCAGCGCCAAGCTGACGCTGCTGAGCGGCAGCGAGAAGCAGGAGGTCGAACTCAAGCCCGCCGGCGACAAGCTCGAAGCCACCGGCAGCTTCAAGGTCGGCCCCGGCACCAAGGCCGTGGCGGTGGTCACCATCGCCGGCAAACCGGCTGGCACCGTGCGCTTCGCGTTGAAGTGAAGTGGTGGCGCCGTGCGCGGCCCTACTTGCGCACAAAGCGCACCACCATCTCGATGATGCTGTCGCGCCGCGCGATCAATGCGGCGGGCGTCTCCAGGTCGCGCTGGAAGATGAGCGAGAAGGTGTGCCGATTGGCGACGTTGAACACGCTCAGGGCGCTGATCGACATGTGCAGGTCAACCATGTCGAGGCCGCTGCGGAAGGTGCCTGCCGCGACGCCGCGGTCGTAGAGCTTGCGCAGGCCGTCGATGGCTGGCACGTTGAGTTTGCGGATGCTCTTGCTCTGCGCCAGGTAAACGCCCCGGTGGATGTTCTCGGTCATGACGAGGCGAATGAAGTCCGGGTTGGCCAGCTGGTAGTCAACCGTGAAACCCGCCAGGCGGCGCAGCGCGTCCTCGGGTGACAGGTCTTCGAGGTGAAGCTCGGTCTCGATCTGGCGCATGCGGCGATAGGCTTCTTCAAGCACCGCGATGTAGAGGCCTTCCTTGCTGCCGAAGTAGTAATAGATCATGCGCTTGCTGGTGCGCATGGCCTCGGCGATGACGTCGATGCGGGCCCCCGCCAGACCCTTCTCACTGAACTCGCGCGTGGCGACATCGATGATGTCGGCCATCGTGCGGTCGGGGTCGTTGGTGCGCGGTGCCGGCTTGACCGCAGTCTTGGCGCCGGCCTTGCGGGCGGTCTTGAGCGGTGTGCGCCTGCGCGGCGTTTGTACTGCCTGGTTCATTTCTGAAGTTTAGGGCAATGACAAAGGCCCGGACTGCGGCGGCGTGTACCAGCGGGAGGTTCAGCTTGCAGTGTCTGGCCGCCTGCGGGCCAGGGCCACCTTGTGCAAAAGCTCCAGCAGCATCGCGTGCTTGGCCGGGCTCAGCGCGGCCAGCCCTCAGAGTTTGATCTTGCCAATCCAGATGTCCTTGTACATGACCCAGTCGCCCATGAAGCTGTACAGCGGGCGCTTGAAACTGGCGGGCCTGTTCTTCTCGAACACGAAGTGGCCGATCCATGCAAAGCCGTAGCCGCAGAGCAGGCCATACAGCAGGTACTGCGGCCGGCCGGTGGCCACCAGCAGGGCCAGGCACACGATGACGAGCGTGCTGCCCAGGAAGTGCAAACGCCGGCAGTTGCGGTTGCGGTGTTCGCCCAGGTAGAAGGGGTAGAACTGGGCAAAGGTGGTGAAGGCCTTGGCGTCGGGCGCGGCAGCGGTGTTGTTCATGGTGGGTTTTCCGGGTTCAGCGCAAGGTCAGCGCAAAGTCAGCGCAAGTTCAGCCTAACAACGCGCGCAGCGCATTGAGCACCGGGTCCGGGCTTTCCTGCATCAGGAAATGCCCGGCCGGCACGGTGTGGATCTGAGCCTTCAAGCGGATTGCCAAGGCGCCCGCGCCCTTGGGCTGGGTCATCTGGTCATGCTGCCCTAACACCAGCGCTGCGGGGCAGCGCACCAAGTCTGCCGCCACCAGGCCAGCGCTGTAGCTGTTGCAGGCCGAGAAGTCGTTGTGGAAGAGGCGCGGGTTGCCCTGCGCGGCCAGCACCTGGCGCATCAGCGCGCGGCCCGCCCCGCGCAGCCACACGCCGGGGCCGGGGTAGGAGGGCTTGGCGGCCAGCGTCGAAAAAGAGAAGGTCACGACGCGGTCTATGGCCGCGAGCGGGTCGGCCAGCGACAGGTCCAGCAGTGCTTGCGGCACCGGCATTGGCACGCAGGTGCCGAGCAGCGCCAGGTGCGTGGCGCGCTCAGGTGCGCGCGCCGCAGCCTCCAACGCGACCAGCGAACCCAGGCTGTGGCCTGCCAGTGCGGCACGCTGCACACCGGCTGCGTCCATCAGCGTCAGCACCCAGTCGGCCATCTCCTGCACGCTGGCCAGCGCCGGGCCTTCGCTGCGCATGTGGCCGGGCAGGTCCAGCGCCAGCACGCTGCGGCCGTGGTGCGCGAACCAGCGCGCGAGCAGCGTCCATACCGTGTGGTCGTTGACGGCGCCGTGGATGAAGACGACGCAGGGCAGGGCGCTGTCGAAGGGCTTGCCGCCGGTGTAGGCATAGGCCTCGCGGCCGTGAACGGTGACGATCATGCGGTGCTGCCTTCTGGCTTGACGCTGGCAAAGAGCGCGGTGTCGCGCGGTGTGTTCTTGCAGTCGGGGCCGAAGTTGGGACGGACCGTGGCCCTGCGCATCACGCCTTCGCGCTGCAAGCCCACCTTCTGCAGCACGGCGGCGCTGGCGCTGTTGTCGATGTCGCTGGTGGCGCTGATGCGCACGATGCTGCTTTGCCGCCGCAGCCAGTTCACCAGCAGGCCGGCGGCTTCGGTGGCGTAACCCTGGCCCCAGTGCGCGCGTGCCAGGAAGTAGCCGAAGTTGGCGGTGTGGCCCTTGACGCGGCAGCCGATGCAGCCGATGCAGCCGACAGTGGCGCCGGCTTTGAGTTCGATCATCCAGTGGTACTCGGCCCCGCTGTGCCAGCGCATGGCACAGCCGTCGAAGAAGGCTTGCGTGTCGGCCAGGCGTTGCGGCGCGGGCCATTCCAGGTAGCGCATGACCTCGGGGTCGCGCGCGATGGCGTAGGTGGTTTCGGCATCGGCGGGCGTCGAGCGGCGCAGCCGCAGGCGCACCCCTTCAATCAGCACCGGCACTTGCAACTGCGTCTGCAGCATGGCGTTTCCATGCACTGATCAGCCCGCCTTCTCGGCCACCTTGAAAGCACGCTTCAAGTCGTCGATGAGGTCGTCGGCGTCTTCAAGCCCGATGCTCAGGCGGATCGTGCCGGCCGTGATGCCGGCCGCCAGCAGCGACGCGTCGTCCATGCGGAAGTGCGTCGTGCTGGCGGGGTGGATGACGAGCGATCGGCAGTCGCCCACATTCGCCAGATGCGAGAAAATTTTCAGCGCTTCGATGAAATTCTGTCCCTGGCGGCGCGAACCCTTGAGGTCGAAGCTGAAGACCGCACCGCAGCCGCGCGGCAGCAGTTTCTTCGCCAGCGCCTGGCTCGGATGACCGTCGAGTTCCGGGTAGCCCACGGACGCCACCATCGCGTGCGCAGCCAGGAAGGCGACCACCTTGCGCGTGTTCTCCACATGCCGCGCCATGCGCAGCGGCAGCGTCTCGATGCCCTGCAGGATGAGCCAGGCGGTGTGCGGGCTCATGCAGGCGCCAAAGTCGCGCAGGCCTTCGCGGCGGGCGCGCAAGAGAAAGGCGCCGTCGCTGCTTTCTTCGCTGAAGACCATGCCGTGAAAGCCGGCGTAGGGCTGGTTCAGTTCCGGGAAGCGCGGGGCGCGGCTCCAGTCGAAGGCGCCGCTGTCCACCAGCACGCCACCGATGACGGTGCCGTGG
>JANNGN010000347.1:0-8455 GCA_031403895.1 Rubrivivax sp.
GAAGAACGCGACCGGCTGACGCACGAGGTCGCCGCGCTGGACCGCGAGAACCGGGATCTGATCTATGACCTGGCGACGACCAGGCTACTCATGTTCGACCGTGGCAATGGACCCAGCGCTTCCCACTCCCACACGGGCACTGCGCTCGCGGGTTTGCCGGCGGTGACCAGGCCGGCGCAGCAACTGGCGTGGCCGGCTCTGGAAGCCCTGCAGCGGCCCCTGGCGGTTCCGCCTGGCGAGTTGTTGGAGCGCGCGAAGCCGGAGCCTTGCGGGCGTCCAGGTAGTCCCGCAGCGCCACCGCCAGCAGTGCATTCAGCGAGATTCCCAGGCTCTGCGCGTACTGATCCGCCTCCGCCTTCAAACCCTCGGGAATTCGCGCCGTTGTCGCCATCAGATGCAGTCAGATATCATGATGGCGTCATTGTGGCATCAGGAAATCGCCTCGTGTGCGACTTGTTAGAACTAAGACAAGCCCGCCCGCTGCGCGGGCCTCCTGAGGGTGGGTGTGAGGATAGGTGTAACAGCGCCTGGCCTGCGGCCGGCGCAAAGCGCCTGGCCTCGGCAGCAGGCGTCCTTCTGCCAGCATCGACGGCCTGGCGAGACACTTCAACAGCCGCTTTTCATGACGCGCAAGGGACCAACCGAGGCACGCCAGCCGCAGCGCACGCGGCCGGCCTTGATGGGGGCTCGGACATCCGCTCCGCTGGTGTCTTGTTTGACGCCCGGTCGGGTACCCCTCCCTCTGCTACGCGGCCTGAACGGCCCGCTTCCCTGGGGCAAGCCCCAGACCCCGCGCCTAGGGCGCCAGGTGCACCGCCAGGTGCTGGGGTCTTCGCCGCAATCGTTCGTGCCGCCAGCGGCCCCGTTTCAGCCCTTCAGAGGTGATCCCCATGCGCTCCATCACTCCCCGCACCACCTGGCCCGAGAAAACCAGCTCAGACTGCTACGACTGGATCAGCCCGGAGACGGTGATCCGCCTTGCGCTCGGCGCCTACTACGCCGTATCGCGCCAGCCCGATGCCTTGCCCGACGATCCGGACCAGAGCAATGCCGAGTTCAACAACGGCCGCTTGATGTTCGCCGAGAGGCTGGCCGAGGACATCGAATGGCGCCTCGATGCTCATGGCGAAAAGGTCGGTGCGCCCGGTTTTGCGCCTTGGGGCTCGATCTACCTGACCGCTCGCCACGGCCCGCGCTCCGCCGACATGGGGCTAACGTCCAAAGCGTGCGCCGCTTCGGCGTGCCCTACTCTCGATTCGGGACCCGAGCGCGATATACATCGTGCTCTATCAATACCCAGGCGCCTCTATCCCAGAAGACATCCGACCACTTCACTTGGGGACAGTACTCGAGCGTGAGTGGTGCCTGCGCCAACAAGCGACACGCGCTTCTCGCGTCACGCTATCCGCGTCAGGCTACCCGCGCCGCCGCAACGCAGACTCTGGCCTGTGCCGCGATCAGACTTGCGATGCGCGCCCGCTGTCGTCGTCCCGGTTCAACTCGGCGTCGGCCGCTTCAGGGCGCGCACCGGCGGCAGCCGGCGCCGCCTTGTCGAGTGGACGGCACAAGCGGCGGTTGAGCTGGCTCAGCCGTTCGGACTTTTCGATCGCGGCAAGAATGATCTCGGGGTTGAGCAACAGCATGAAGGGGTTGAGAACAGCAGCCGACTCGGTCATCTTGGCACTCCAAAGACTGGGATACCAGCCATATCGGCAACTCTACGCGTGACATTCTCGCTTTCGCAGTCATCCCGGCGCCAATGGGCGTGTCGGATGAATTCCGACACGAACCGGGCGCTGTCGGGCGTTCAACGGGCGGCTGCCGCGTCCAGCACAACGGCCAAGGGTTCCCGCCCGGCAGATCGCGCAAAGTCCGCTGGCGTCATCTGGCGGTCGTTGCGCAGCTTCGTGCTGGCGCCGCGTGACAACAGCAGTTGCACGGCTTCCTCAGAGCCATAGCGCGCCGCCATCATCAATGCCGTGCTGCGATTGGGCGACGGCGCATCGACAGCCGCACCGCGGTCCAGCAGCAGCTTCACAACTGCCACGGCCGGCCCGCTGGCGGCGTAGTGCAAGGGTGTCCAACCGGCGCGGTTGATGGCCGCGCCCCGGTCGAGCAGGCGCACCGTCCACTCCAGATTGCCCCGCATGGCGGCCATCATCAGCGGTGTTTCGTCGGCAGATGTCGCCGCATCAACGCGGATGGCAGGGTGTGCCAGCAAGGCGGCGGCGACCTTGAGCGAATCTTCCTGCAACGCCAGAAAGAGGCCAACCTGCCCTTTTTCGTTGGGGGTGTTCGGGTCAAATCCTGCCGCCAGCAGATCCCTGACGGCACGTTCGTTGTCGATACCGACGGCCCGGAAAAAATCCACTGATGGGCTCGCGAAGACTGCTGAATTCAGAGCAATGACAACTAGATAGAAGACTGACTTGAAGTAAGTTCTCATCATGTTTCAGTGTTTGACGCGACTTCCAGCGTGCGTGGAAAGAGTCGCTCGAAGTTGCGACTGGTGACGTGCGCCACCTCTTCCACAGACAGCCGCTTAAGTGCTGCCAATTGCGCCGCCACATGTACCACCCAGGCCGGCTGGTTGGTCTTTCCACGGTGCGGCATTGGCGCCAGGTAGGGGCTGTCGGTCTCGATCAGGCAACGGTCCAGCGGCACCTGGCGCGCCACATCCTGCAACTCGCGCGCATTGCGAAAGGTCAGGATGCCGGAAAAGGAGATGTGAAAGCCCATCTCCAGCGCTGCGTCGGCCACGGCCTGGGTTTCAGTGAAGCAATGGAAAACACCCTCAACCCGGCCCTGCCCTTCGTCGCGCAGCATGGCCAGCGTGTCGGCGCTGGCACTGCGGGTGTGTACCACCAGCGGCAGGCCGGTGGCACGGGCGGCGCGGATGTGGACGGCAAAGCGCTCACGCTGCCAAGCCATCTGATCGACGCTGCGGCCGTTGAGGCGGTAGTAGTCGAGGCCGGTTTCGCCGATGGCGACCACGCGTGGCAGCGTGGCGCGCGAACACAGGTCTTCGAGCGTCGGCTCCTGCACCCCTTCGTTGTCGGGATGCACGCCCACCGTACACCAGAAGTTGTCGTGGGCCAGCGCCAGCCCATGTACGGTGTTGAATTCTTCGAGCGTGGTGCAGATGCACAGCGCCCGGTCAACCTGCGCTGCCGCCATCTCGCTGCGGATCTCTGGGATGCGCTGGTGCAGCCCGTCAAGGCTCAGATGGCAGTGGGAGTCAACGTACATCGTGTGTGCTTGGCCAACGGCTCAACGGTGCGGGCCCTGCAGGCCTGGCAGCCTGCCCTCAAAGCGTTTGTGTCGGTTTCGCGGAAGAGATGCTGGTGCCCAGGATTTCTTCGATCTTGATCTTCACCTGGCGCGACTTGTCGTCGTTCGGAAAGCGCACGCCCACACCCTGGGTGCGTCCGCCCGATGCGTTGGCTGGCGTGATCCAGGCCACCTTGCCGGCGACGGGAAAACGCTGCGGGTCTTCGGGCAGCGACAGCAGCAGATAGATGTCGTCACCCAGGCGGTATTCGCGCGTGGTCGGGACAAAAAGGCCGCCATCGGTGAGCAAAGGCATGTAGGCCGCGTACAGCGCGCCCTTCTCCCGAAACACCAGCTGGATGACGCTTGGCCGCGACGCCGCTGCCTGGCCAGGCACCACCGGGGGGCCTAGCCCGCCCGTGCGGGTGGGGACGCGATCATTCATGGCGCCAGTGTATCGAACCCACGCGCAGCAAAGGCACTGGTTGGCGCTGATCGGCGCAGTGCGCGGGCCCCTGCTGCCAGCAGCGCATCGAGCATCAGCCCCTCATTCCAGGGGTGCTCGTCGTGGCGCGCGACACGCCCGAGTTCGCGCGACCAATTGGCCAGCGCGGGCAGTGATGCCGACGCGCTGACGCTGCCTTGCGGAAAGTAGCGCAGCGGTGCTCCTGCGGCCGCCGCCATGGCGTCGTGGCAAAGCTTGTGCAGGGCATCCAGCACGCGGGGCAAGGGCCAGCCTTGCAGAGCACCAGGCTGGCCTTGGGCCACGGCGGCGGGCAGTGCGCGCCAGTGTTCGGCCTGCACGCCGGTCTGCGCCAGCGCCAATGCGTCGAGCGGCCTGCCGCTGCTGGCGGCCAACAGCACTTCGGGTTGAGCCACACCCTGCGCCGCCAGCCAGGCCGTCGCCTGGGGCAGCCCAGGCGAGGCCAGCCGCAAATGCTGGCAGCGACTGCGCACGGTGGGCAACAGCAGCGCGGGGTCGGCACAACTGAGCAGGATGCGCGTGCCAGGCGGCGGTTCCTCCAGCGTCTTGAGCAGTGCATTGGCAGACTGCAGGTTCAGCGCTTCGGCCGGATGCAGCACCACCACCTTGCCACGGCCACGGCCGCTGGTCTTGAAGACCCAGTCGATGACGCTGCGCACTTCGACGATCCGGATCTGCTTGCTGGGCTTGCGCTTGGCGTCATCGCCTTCGGCCTTGTCTTCCAACAGCGGCCAGTCGTGCTGGCGCCGCAGCAACTCGGGCATCAGCACCTGCAGGTCAGGGTGCAGGCGCGACTGCACCAGATGGCAACTGCCGCAATGCCCGCACGGTGCGTTCTTGCGAACGGCTGCGTCTGCGTCTGCGCCTGCGCCTTCGCACAACCAGGCCTGGGCCAGCGTCAGGACAAAGGGCAGCAGCCCGATGCCTTCGCTGCCATGCACCAGCAGCGCGTGGCCACGCTGCGTGGCCAGTGCATCAGCCAAAGGCTGCGCCAGCCAAGGCAGGGGCAATGCCCCGTTGTCGTTGGCCACCAGACCTACCTCCTGACCTACCACCCTGGGCGACTCGTCAAGGCAGCCTCGACCTGGTGCCAGACAGCCCCGCGTTCGGCCTGAGCGTCGATGCGCACATAACGTTCCGGATGCTGCTGACAGCGGCGTTCGTAACCGGCGATGGCGCGCTCGAAGAATGCGGTGTCCTGCGCCTCGAAGCGGTCCGGCGTGCGCACCGCGCTGCGCCGTGCGGCGGCAGTGGCGGCCGGCAAGTCGAACCACAGCGTGAGGTCAGGCTGGCGACCTTGCTGGACCCAGCTTTCCAGCTGCGACAGCACCGCCAGATCAAAACCGCGGCCACCACCCAGGTAGGCAAAGCTGGCATCGGTGAAGCGGTCGCACAGCACCGTGGCGCCGCGCTCAAGGGCGGGCACGATGCGCTGCACCAGATGGTCGCGCCTGGCGGCAAACACCAGCAGTGCTTCGGTCAGCGTGTCCATGGGCTGGTGCAGCACGATCTCGCGCAGCGTTTCGGCCAGCGGTGTGCCGCCGGGTTCGCGCGTCTGCACCACAAAGTGGCCGCGCGCGCGCAACCACGCGGCCAGGGCTTCGATGTGGGTGCTCTTGCCGGCGCCGTCGATGCCCTCGATGGTGATGAAGCGGCCCTGCTTCAACGGTGGTCTCAAGGGCTCGTTCACGGCAGCCCGCGCTGGTATTTGTTCACCGCGCGATTATGTTCGGCCAGCGTTTCGCTGAAAGCGCTGCTGCCGTCGCCGCGCGCCACGAAGTACAGCGCCTTCGTCGGCTGCGGCCGTACCGCAGCGCGCAACGAAGCCATGCCCGGCAGCGCGATGGGCGTTGGCGGCAGGCCGCTGCGGGTGTAGGTGTTGTAGGGCGTGTCTGTGAGCAGGTCGCGCTTGCGCAGGTTGCCGTCAAAGGCGGCGCCCAGGCCGTAGATCACCGTCGGGTCGGTCTGCAGCAGCATGCCGATGCGCAGGCGGTTGACGAAGACCCCGGCGACGAGCTCGCGGTCGGCCGCCGTGCCGGTTTCCTTTTCGACGATGGAAGCCAGCGTCAGCGCCTCGGCGGCGGTCTTCAACGGCGTGTCGGCCGCGCGTTCGGCCCAGACCGCGTCCAGCCGTTGCTGCAGCGCCTGGTGCGCGCGGCGCAGCACGGTAAGGTCGCTGACACCGCGGCTGTAAACGTAGGTGTCGGGGAAGAAGCGGCCTTCGGCGGGCAGCTCTGGCGCACCCAGTGCTGCCATCAGTTGGGCATCGCTCAAGCCCGCCGTGCTGGCCTTGAGATGCGGCGCGCTGGCCAGCGACGCCCGCAACTGGCGCAACGTCCAGCCTTCGATGAATCGCACGCGCTCCAGCGTCTCGTCGCCCTGCACCATCTTTGCCAGCAGGCCGCGCGCTGAGGTGCCGGCGTCGATTTCGTAACTGCCAGCGCGGATGCGGCGTGCCTGGCCCGACCAGCGGAACCACTCGTACAAGAGGCGCGGCGAAGTCTGCACACCCGCGTTGACCCAGGCTTGCGCCACATCGCGCGGGGTGGCGCCGGCTTCGATGGACAGCTCAGCCGAGGCGCTGGCCAGCGGCAACGCTCGGTCGAGCCACCACCACGCTGCGCCAAGTGCGCTGGCGCTGGCCAGCAGGGAAACCACCACAAGCGCGGCGACGGTGCGCACGAGGGTTCGAGCCCCAGAAGTTCTGCCTGCTGTCTTTGCCATAGGCGACTCATGATAATGAAGCCATGAACCCAACCGACCCCACTCTGCCCGCCCCGCAAGGCATAACCCGCCTGCATGACTGGGGCCTGATACGCGCCGTGGGCGCTGATGCGCGCAGCTTCCTGCACGGCCAGCTAACGCAGGATGTGGAGCACCTGGGCACTGAGCAGGCTCGCCTGGCCGGCTACTGTTCAGTCAAGGGCCGGCTGCTGGCCACCTTTGTGCTCTGGCGTCGGGGCGACGAGGAAGTGCTGCTGGCCTGCAGCGCGGACGTGCTGAGCGCCGTGCTCAAGCGCTTGTCGATGTTTGTGCTGCGCGCCAGGTGCAAGCTCAGCGACGCCAGTGCCGATGTGCCACTGTGGGGGGTGGCCGGTGCGCTGGCGCCGACCGCCGCCGTCTGGGACCGCGTCGCGCACGGCCAGGCCGATGCGGTGCGCCTGCCGGATGGCCAGGCGGCGGGCCACGCCGTGCAGCGCTGGCTGTGGGCAGGCGCCCAACCTCCTGCAATGCCGACGCTGGACGGCGCCACCTGGCTCGGCCTTGAAGCCAGCAGCGGCGTCGCCCGCGTGATGGCAGCCACAGTCGAGCAATTCGTGCCGCAGATGGTGAACCTGGAACTGGTGGGCGGTGTCAACTTCCAGAAAGGCTGCTTTCCGGGCCAGGAGATCGTGGCGCGCAGCCAGTATCGCGGCACCTTGAAGCGGCGCGCGCAGCTGCTGGGCAGCACGCTGCCGCTGCAAGCCGGGCAGGAAGTCTTCCACGATGCCGACCCCGGCCAGCCCGCAGGCCGCGTGGTGCTGGCGGGCAGCCTGCCAGGCACCGGGCCGGTCGCGCTGGTCGAACTGAAGTTGGCCGCGCTGGACGGTGGCGCGCTGCATGCGGGTGCAGCCGACGGCCCGCTGCTGCAACTGGGCGCCCTGCCCTATGCGATACCGACCGAAGCGGCCTGAGCGCCGACGGCTACAGCCGCCGCCGCATCGCCTGGTGCATCACGCCGGCTTCTTCAAACACGGCGCCGTCGGCTGAAAAACCGGCGCGCTGGTAGAAGCCGACCGTGTTGGGTCGCGCGTGCAGCAGCACCTCGCGGTCACCCCGCTCGCGTGCGGCCTGCATCAACGTCTGCAGCACGGCCGCGCCCAGCCCGGCGCCACGCACGCTGGCCAAGGTGGCCAGGTGGCCGATCTTCGCCACGCCGGCTTGCGAATCCAACAACCGACCGCTGGCCAGCGGCACGCCAAAGCGGTTGAAGGCCACCGCGTGTACGGCATCGGCATCCGCATCGTCGCCCACCAGGTTGGCCGTTATGTCTTGTTCGGCCGCGAACACCGCATGCCGGATCGATTGCGCTGCGCTGCCCTGTTCGGCCCAGCCACCCAGCTGCACGTCGATCATCGATTCACCGCTCTCGAACGCGTTGAACACTGCGCGCAGCGCTGGTGGCACCGGCCGGCTCGTCTGCGTGGCAGGATCGGCGAAGACGTACACCAGTTCGCCCAGCACCAGGCGCTGTTCACCGCGAAACACGGCGGCGTGGAAGACGAGTGACGAATTGCCGATGCGCCCGCAGCGGATGCCCACCGCGAGCTGGTCGTCATAACGCGCCGAGCCGTGGTACTCCAGCGTCGCTTTGCGCACGTACAGGTCGCCCTGCAGCTGCACCATGGTGTCGTGGTAGGGCATGGCCAGTGCGCGCCAGTAGCCAGCGACGGCGGTGTCCACGTACATCAGGTAGTGGCCATTGAAGACGATCTTCTGCATGTCCACTTCGGACCAGCGCACACGCAGGGGTTCAAGGAATCGAAAGTGATTTCGCTTCATGGTGCAGAGCATACTTTCAAGCCCGAGCACGCTGCCCCAAACCACACCATGGCCCGCATCCAGTACCTGACGCAGATCGACATCGACTTCGGCGCCGTGCGCCTGCTGGCCGCAGAGTGCCAACGCGTCGGCATGCAGCGGCCGCTGGTCGTCAGCGAC
>JANNGN010000348.1:0-2745 GCA_031403895.1 Rubrivivax sp.
CTGCCTGGCGGTGTCGGGTGCGGTGATGGCCTTTGGCAAATTCCTGTGCAGTGTCTGCCCGGGCTGTTGCCGCTGCTGGGGTTCGAACCCCTGGCGGGCTTTCTGCGTGGGGCTGACATCGATCGCCGCCTGCAGCTCGCACAGCGGCTGGCCGACCTCTATGACCAGTATCAGGTTTATCGCAGCGACTGGCTCGAAGCCTGGGCCGCCGGCCACGATGTCCTGCCCCGGTCGGCGGGCGCTGCTGCGCCAGGCACTGCCGCGGCAAATCCTCAGCCGCTGCCGTATGACCAGCTCTGGCAGGCCGCGCTTTGGCGCGAGCTGCTGGCTGCGTTGAACGAGGATCAGCGGGCGGCCACGCGGGCGCGGCTGCATCAGCGCTTTGTCGCGGCGCTGGACCGCGGCGCTGCGCCGGCGTCGCCGATGGCGCGGCGCGTCATCCTGTTCGGCATGACCCATGTGCCGATGCAGACCCTGCAGGCGCTGGCCTCTTTGTCGCAGCAATGCCAGGTCCTGCTGGCCATTCCGAACCCGTGCCGCTACCACTGGGCCGACATCATTCAGGGACGCGAACTGCTGGCCATCGAGCGCCGCCGCCATCCGCTGCGCGACGGACGCGACCTGGCCCAGCTGCCGCTTGAAGACATGCACGCCCACGCTCACCCGTTGCTGGCTGCCTGGGGGCGTCAGGGCCGCGACTTCGTTCGTCAGCTCGATGCGTTCGACGATTCCCTTGCGGCTGGTCAGCGCTTCGCCGGATGCAAGGTCGACCTGTTCGACGATGGGCCGGGAGACACCCTGTTGCAGCAGGTCCAGGCCTGCATCCGCGACCTTCAACCCTTGCCCGAACACCCGCTGCGCCAGGCAGATTCGGCCGATCGCTCGATCGTCTTTCATGTGGCGCACGGGGCGCAGCGCGAGGTCGAGATACTTCACGATCAATTGCTGGAGTTGCTGGCCAGTGCGCCGGCAGGCGCGGCGCTGAACCCGCGCGATGTCATCGTGATGGTGCCGGACATCGCCGCCTTCGCGCCTGCCATCCGCTCGGTGTTCGGCCAGTACCCGCGCGGCGACGCCAGGTTCATCCCGTTCGACATCGCCGACCTGAAGGAGCGTGGCAATAACCCGGTATTGGTGGCGCTGGAATGGTTGCTGCGCCTGCCCCAGCAGCGCTGCAGTCTGACGCAGATTCGCGATCTGCTGGAAGTGCCGGCCGTGGCGCAGCGCTTCGGTCTGCGCAGTGAAGAGTTGCCGCGCCTGACACAGTGGATGCAGGGCGCCGGCATTCGCTGGGGCTTGAATGCAGCGCAGCGCGCGGACCTTGGGCTGGCGGCTTGCGGCGAACAGAACACCTGGCTGTTCGGGCTGCGGCGCATGCTGCTGGGCTATGCCAGTGGCGATGCCGGCCAGTCAATTGGCGCCAGCGCCGCCGCAGACGCCGGGGCCGCCTTCAAAGGCATCCAGCCCTTTGCCGAAGTCGGCGGACTTGAGGCCTCGATCGCCGGCTCACTGGCCGATCTCGTCGACGCACTGTTGCGTTGGTGGGCGCAGACCACCACTGTGGCGACGCCGGCACAGTGGGCCGAACGCGGACGTCAGTTGGTCGACGACTTCATGGCACCCACGGATGAGCTCGGACGAATGACGCTGGCGGCGCTGCAACTGGCCCTGCAAGGCTGGCTGGAGGCCTGCGACACGGCGGGCTTCGCCGAGCCGGTCGCATTGTCTGTGGCACGCGAGGCCTGGTTGTCGGGCATTGACGAGCCCCACTTGAGCCGCCGCTTCAGGGCCTCCGGCGTCACGTTTTGCACCTTGCTGCCGATGCGCGCCATCCCGTTCGAGGTGGTGTGTCTGTTGGGCATGAACGACGGCGACTACCCGCGCAGCGGCCAGCGCAGTGATTTCGACCTGATGGGGCTGACCGGACAACAGCGCCCGGGTGACCGGTCGCGGCGCGACGATGATCGGCAACTGATGCTCGAAGCCCTGCTGTCGGCACGGCGAGTGCTCTACATCAGCTGGACCGGCCGCAGCGTGCGCGACAACAGCCAGCAGCCGCCTTCGGTGCTGGTCTCGCAACTGCGCGACTATCTGGCGGCGGGCTGGCATGGCGACGTCCTGCCGCCACGAACCACCGTGCATCCTCTGCAGCCGTTCAGCCGCCGCTACTTCGAGGCGCAGGTCGATGCATTGCCACGGCAGGGTGAGCTGCTGTTCACCCACGCCCGCGAGTGGCGCGCTGCCCATGTGCTGCCGACCGCGGTGGCCGCGGCGACCGCGGGAGCCGCCTTCGAGCCCGATCCAGAAGCGCCGCTGACTGTCGCCGCGCTGGCAAGATTCCTGAAGAACCCTGTCAGGGACTACTTCCGTTTGCGGTTGGGTGTCGTGTTCCGCGACGCCGACGAGGCCGCGCTGGACGATGAGCCGTTCGCCCTTGACGGCCTGGAGGAATTCGCCCTGCTGCAGGAGCTCATCCAGCAGGTTCTGATAGAGATGAACGGCGAGCTGCCTGGCCGAATGTCCGCGTTTGGCCGGGTCGACGCGGCCCGGGGCAGGCCTGACGCAGCGCGGGGCGACGGTGACGCAGCACGGGGCGGGCCTGACGCAGCACGGGGCGGGACTGACGCAGCGCGCGGCGGGAGTGACGCAGCGCGCGGCGGGAGTGACGCAGCGCGGCGCTGGAGTGACGCAGCGCGCGGCGGGAGTGACGCAGCGCGGCGCTGGAGTGACGCAGCGCGGGGCGGG
>JANNGN010000349.1:0-2673 GCA_031403895.1 Rubrivivax sp.
CTGCTAAATTCAATCGAGCCAGGGGCCCGACCCCGGCCGCAAACCCCCAATAAATCAGCCCCGCTAGGAGAGATCTGCATGGCAAAAACCGTTGCCGACGTGATGAAGATGGTGAAGGACAACGAAATCAAGTTCGTTGACTTCCGCTTCACCGACACCCGCGGCAAGGAGCAGCACGTCAGCGTGCCTGTCTCCCATTTCGACGAAGACAAGTTCACTGCTGGCCATGCTTTCGACGGTTCGTCGATCGCTGGCTGGAAGGGCATCGAAGCCTCCGACATGCTGCTCATGCCGGACCCCAACACCGCCAACATCGACCCCTTCTTCGAAGAGCCCACGATCATTCTCACCTGCGATGTGCTGGAGCCCGGTGACGGCAAGCCCTACGAGCGCGACCCGCGTTCGCTGGCCAAGCGCGCCGAGGCCTACCTGAAGAGCAGCGGCATGGGCGACGCCGCCTTCTTCGGCCCTGAACCCGAGTTCTTCATCTTCGACCAGGTGCAGTGGAACATTGACATGCAGGGCTGCTTCTCCAAGGTTGGCTCAGAAGAAGCACCGTGGAGCAGCGGCGCCACCTTTGAAGGCGGCAACATGGGCCACCGGCCCGGCATCAAGGGCGGTTACTTCCCGGTGCCGCCGGTGGACCCGTTCCAGGACATGCGCTCCGAGATGTGCCTGATCCTTGAATCCGTCGGCATCCCGGTTGAAGTACACCACCATGAAGTCGCCGGCCAGGGCCAGAACGAAATCGGCACCCGGTTCAGCACGCTCGTGCAGCGCGCCGACTGGCTGCAACTGCAAAAGTACGTCATCCACAACGTCGCGCACGCCTACGGCAAGACGGCCACCTTCATGCCCAAGCCCATCGTTGGCGACAACGGCAGCGGCATGCACGTGCACCAGTCGGTGTGGAAGGACGGCAAGAACCTGTTCGCTGGCGACGGCTATGCGGGCTTGAGCGAATTCGCGCTGTTCTACATCGGCGGCATCATCAAACATGCGCGCGCGCTCAACGCCATCACGAACCCGGGCACCAACAGCTACAAGCGCTTGGTGCCGGGCTTCGAGGCGCCGGTGAAGCTGGCATACAGCTCGCGCAACCGCTCGGCGTCGATCCGCATCCCTTACGTCGCCAATCCCAAGGGCCGCCGCATCGAAGCGCGCTTCCCCGATCCGCTGTGCAACCCGTACCTGGGTTTCAGCGCGCTGCTGATGGCCGGCCTGGACGGCGTGGAAAACAAGATCCACCCGGGCGAAGCCGCCACCAAGGACCTGTACCACCTGCCGCCAGAAGAAGACGCAAAGATCCCCACCGTCTGCCACAGCCTGGACCAGGCGCTGGAATACCTGGACAAGGACCGCGCCTTCCTGACCAAGGGCGGTGTCTTCACCGACGCCTACATCGACGCCTACATCGAACTGAAGATGCAAGAGGTGACGCGCTTCCGCATGACCACGCACCCGCTGGAATTCGAGATGTACTACTCGCTGTAAAGCGCAGCCGATTGGTTCGTCCTGAAGAAGGGCAGCCTCGCGCAGGGGCTGCCCTTTTGCATGGGTGTGGGCACTTTGCGGCTGCGCCACAATGCGCTTATGCGTCGAATTCCAAGTTGCCGCCTTGCTGCGTTGATCTTTACGGCGCTGCTGCCGATGGTCCCCGTGCAGGCGCAGGACAAACCCGTCTATCGCTGCCCCGGCCCGCCGGTGCTCTACACCGACGCGCTGGGCGCACAGGAAGCGCGCGACAAGGGCTGCCGCACGATCGAAGGCGCGGCCATCACGATCGTGCAAGCGCCGCCCAAGCCGCGGCCCACAGTCAGCAGCGCAGCCGCCAGCCGCCCCAGCGATTCGCGTGTCGATCCGGCCGCGCAGAAGGCGCGTGACAGCGACGCCCGCCGCATCCTGGCTGACGAACTGAAGCGCGAAGAAGACCGCCTGGCTGCCCTGCAGGCCGAATACAACAACGGCGAGCCCGAGCGCCGCGGCGACGAACGCAACTACGCCAGGTACGCCGACCGAGTGGCGGATATGAAGGCCGCCCTCCAGCGCAAGGAAGCCGACGTGGCCGCCATCAAGCGCGAAATCGCCAAGCTGCCGTCGTGACTGCCGCCGATTCGATGAGCGCTGCCGCTGGCGGCGCCGGCTTCGAAATTTTTGACCAACTGGCCACCATGGTGGCGCTGATCGAAGCCCGGGGCCAGTGCCTGCAGGCCAACTCGGCGCTTGAAAACACGCTCGGCGCCTCGCGCCGCGCACTGCAGCGTGGCACCGTGTTCGACTGGCTGACCGACGCCGCACCGCTGCGCGAAACGCTGCTGGCGGTGTCCACCAACCAGGTCGCCACGAGCCGCTTCGACGCCCACATGCGGCGCGGGCCCACAAGCCCTGAACTGCCGGTACACGTCATCGTGAGCCAGACCGAATGGCCCGAGCGCGTGCTGGTGGAGATGATCGAGATCGAACAGCAGACGCGCCTGGACCGCGAAGAGCGCGCGCATTCGCTCGCGCAGAGCAACAAGGACCTGGTGCGCAACCTGGCGCACGAGATCAAGAACCCGCTCGGCGGCATCCGCGGTGCGGCGCAGTTGCTGGCGATGGAGCTGTCGGGCCGGGGAGGCTCTGCCGACCAGCCCGAACCCCCTCGGGGGGTGGGTCGCCGCACTGCGGCGAGCC
>JANNGN010000350.1:0-2965 GCA_031403895.1 Rubrivivax sp.
GCTTCAGCGTGCCGGCGCGCACCTGCTCGCTCATCTGCCACACGCCGGTGCCCGAGCCCAACTCTTGCCCGCGCCACTTGCCGTTGAGCATGGGGCCGCCGCTGACGCCGATGGTCGGCAGGTCGACGCTGGCCGCGCCCATCAGCAGCGCGGGCGTGGTCTTGTCGCAGCCCATCAGCAGCACCACGCCGTCGATCGGGTTGCCGCGGATGCTCTCTTCCACGTCCATGCTGGCGAGGTTGCGGTAGAGCATGGCAGTGGGGCGCAGCAGCGTCTCGCCGAGCGACATGACCGGGAATTCGAGCGGAAAGCCGCCGGCCTCATAGACGCCGATCTTGACCTGCTCAGCCAGCGTCCTGAAGTGCGAATTGCAGGGTGTGAGTTCGCTGAAGGTGTTGCAGATGCCGATCACCGGCCGGCCGTCGAACTGGTCATGGGGCACACCTTTGCCCTTGACCCAGCTGCGGTAGGCAAAACCGTCGCGGTCCTGGCGGCCGAACCACTGTTGGCTGCGCAGTTCTTCAGGCTTCTTGCGGGGCTTGTCACTCATCGTGCGCCTTGGGGATGATGGCTTTCCCGGGTGTGGCCCGGGCATGCGCCGGATACTATGGTATGACGATTGAAAACGCAGCCGTGGAAAGCCCTAGGAGACCGATAGCCATGTCCAAACCCCCTGTCTTGTCGGTGGCCAAACTCTCGCCGCTGCTGGCGCCGCAGATCGACGCGGCCTTTGATTCGCACCTGCTGCCGAACCTGGACGCCGCCGCGCTGGCCAAGGTGGCGCCGATGGTGCGCGGCCTGGCTGGCAGTGGTGACTCCAGGATCCCGGCGTCATTGATCCAGCAACTGCCGGCGCTGGAAATCATCTCCATCATGGGCGTGGGTTATGACGGTGTGGACGTGGCGGCGGCAAAAGCACGCGGGGTCATGGTCACGCACACGCCAAACGTGCTGAACGACGACGTCGCCGACCTCGCCATCGGCCTCATGCTCAGCGCCGCGCGCCAGTTACCGGCGGCCGACCGCTACGTGCGCAGCGGCCAGTGGCTGCAAGGCGCCATGCCGCTGGCGCGCAAGATGAGTGGCGCCCGGCTCGGCCTCGTCGGCATGGGCCGCATTGCACAGGCCATCGCGCAGCGGGCTCTCGGCTTTGGCATGAGCGTGGCCTACACGGCGCGCAGCGCCAAGCCCGAATTGCCGTTTGCCTATCACCCCAACGCGGCCACGCTGGCGGCGGCGGTGGACTTCCTGGTCGTCATCACACCGGGCGGCGCCGGCACGCGCCATTTGATCGACGCCGCTGTCTTGAAAGCACTGGGTGCAGACGGCTTTCTCGTCAACGTGGCGCGTGGCTCGGTGGTGGATGAAGCAGCGCTGATTGAAGCGCTCGAGGCCGGCACCATTGCAGGCGCAGGACTTGACGTGTTCGAGGACGAACCGCGTGTACACGAACGCCTGCTGGCACTGCACAAGGTGGTGCTGACGCCGCATATCGGCAGCGGCACGAACGCCACCCGGCAAGCGATGGCCGACCTGGCTTTCAACAACCTGGCGGCGCACTTCGCGGGCCGGCCAGTGCCCACGCCGGTGCCCGAATGCCAGTGAGCCCGTGAACGGGCTCTGGCTTCGGGAAAGTCCGCAGGCCCAGTGCGCGCAATCATCATACGATTGAGTCAAAGGTGCCTGCATTGCGAAGAGCATCCCCTCATCACTGACCCGCCAGGAGACGACCCATGCAATTGAAGAAGACCGGTTTGGCCTGCGCCCTGGTGGCTGCGGGAGTGTGGGCTGCGGTCCCGGCCATGGCCCAGGACAAGCTCACCGTGTGGTGGGCCAAGGGCTACTACAAGGCCGAAGACGATGCGCTGTTTGCCGCCATCAAGAAGTTCGAAACCAAGTACCCCAAGATCAAGGTTGACCTGAGCCTGTACGCGCCGCAGGAAGCCATTCCCAAGAGCGTGGCCGCGATGGACGCCGGCACGCCGCCCGATGTGTCCTATGCCGACGTGTATGACTTCCAGGTCGCGGCGAAGTGGGCCTACGAAGGCAAGCTCGAAGACCTGAGCAGCCTGATCGACCCGCTGCGCAGCAAGTTCGAACCGACGGCGCTTTCCACCACCTTCCTTTACAACAACACGACGCAGAGCCGTGCGTACTACGCCTTCCCCATCAAGCAGCAGACCATGCACATCCAGTACTGGAAGGACATGCTGGCCGACGCGGGCTTCAAGGAAAGTGACATCCCGAAAGACTGGAAGGGTTACTGGAGTTTCTGGTGTGAAAAGGTGCAGGCCGGCTACCGCGCCAAGACGGGCACGCGCGCCTTCGGCACCGGCTTTCCGATGGGGGTGGATTCGAGCGACTCGTTCTTCTCGTTCCTGACTTTCATGGACGCTTACAACATCAAGCTCGTCAGCGATTCCGGCAAGGTGCTGGTCGATGACCCGAAGGTGCGTGAAGGCCTGATCAATGCCGTCACCGACTACACGGCGGTGTACACCAAGGGCTGCACGCCACCGTCGGCCACCAACTGGAAGGACCCGGACAACAACGTCGCCTTCCACAACAAGACGATTGCGATGACGCACAACGCCACCATCTCGATCGCGGCGAAGTGGCTGGACGATGGCAGCAACGCCACCCTCACCGAAGCACAGCGCACGACCGCCAAGAAGAACTACGGCGAACTGATCGCCACCGCCGGCTTTCCCAACAAGCCCGACGGCAGCAAGATGACCTACCGCGCGGCGGTGAAGGTGGGCGTGATCTTCAAGGACAGCAAGAACAAGGTGGCTGCCAAGCAGTTTGTCTCGTTCATGCTGGACGAGAGCAACCTGACGCCTTACGTTGAAGGTTCTCTGGGCCGCTGGTTCCCGGTGACCAAGGCAGCGCAGCAAAGTGCTTTCTGGAAGAGCGACCCGCACCGCCTGACGGTCTATAACCAGTTCATGGCCGGCACGACCTC
>JANNGN010000351.1:0-7986 GCA_031403895.1 Rubrivivax sp.
CGCGTGTCGTCCACGCTGCGTGAGGCACGCGCGCTGCCGATCAGGTTGCTGCTGAGTTCACCGCGCCAGTCCAGCGCCGCCACCTCGACGCGCAGGCGCGTGCGGAAGTCCGGCGAGGCGTCCTGGGCGAAGGTCGGCGGCTGGAATTCGCTGGCGTCGTATTGCGAGTTCAGCGCTGACCGCAACACGCTCAGGCCCACACGGTGGCCTGCGGCCGGTTTGAAACCAAGTCGCAGTTGCGCAGCGTCGAGCCGGTACCCGTCGCGGTCCGGGTTGTAGTTGCCGAAGAGGTCGCCGGCGCGCAATGCCGACACGCCCTTGCTTCGTTCGCTGGACAGCGCAGCGGCGTAGTCGAATGCACCAGTGGCACCGCGCACACCGGCCGAGGCTTCGCGGCTGCCGTAGCCGCCCACGGCCACGCGGCCGTCGAATTGCGGCACGCCCGTGCCGCGGCGCGTGATGAGGTTGACGACGCCGCCCACCGCGTCGGCGCCAACCAGGCTTGAGCCCGGGCCGCGCAGCACTTCCACCCGCTCCACCTGCGACAGGCCCAGCGACTCGACGGCCGCATAGCCCAGCGTGGCCGAACCCACGCGCACGCCGTCCACCAGCACCACCGACTGCTGCGACGCCGCGCCGCGGATGAAGAGGCCACTGCTCTGCCCCGGCCCGCCGTTGCGCGACAGTTGCAGGCCCGCTTCACGCCGCAGCAGGTCGGCCAGCGAATCGGCCACGGTGTTGCGGATGGTGTCGTTGTCGATCACCGCCACGTCGGCCGCCAGACGCTCTGGCGCGAGCGGTTCGCGCGAGCCCGTGATGACGACCGTTTGCGCCAGCGCGGACGAAACCGCAAAGCAAAGAATGGAAAGCGAAACAGAAAAAAGCGGCGCACGCACAGCGTGGCCCGAAAGAGTCGGATGCAAATGAATCTCCTGCCGCACGCCCCGTGCGAACTGGTGCCTGTCAACGCCAGCATGACGGCGGACTCCACGGCGATGCGGGCAGCAAGCCACGCATGGCCCACGCCCACCCGCCGTTGCCCACCGCAACGCCAGCTTCCCATTGCACCTGGCCGGTATCCGGGCTTGCGAGTGCCGACCAGGCTGTGAAGCCGGGGCCGGGGGCCTGCTGCGCCTTCCCAGCCCGTGTTGATGGGCCAGTGGCTTGTCGTGCAGCAGACTCCTCGCTAACCGTTGCGGGGGCAGCACCGGGGTCGCGGCAGTCCCGTCAAGGCAGACCACCGCTCACCGGTTTCCCGTTGAACCCAACGCCCTGAACGGGGCGGCAGGCACCGGGTGCAAGCGGCGCGATGGTATCGCAGCGCGCCGCTGCAGCGGCCTGGCGCGGGCAGGCGCTGCAGGCAGCGCCGATATACTTACTCTTTCCCACCACAGCACTCGCGCACAGCCGCCGTGCTGCCTGCAATGACCAAGTTCGTATTCGTGACCGGCGGCGTGGTGTCCTCGCTTGGCAAGGGCATCGCGGCCGCGTCGCTGGCGGCCATTCTTGAGTCGCGCGGCCTCAAGGTCACCCTCATCAAACTCGACCCTTACCTGAACGTGGACCCGGGCACGATGAGCCCCTTCCAGCACGGTGAAGTCTTCGTCACCGACGACGGCGCCGAGACCGATCTGGACCTGGGCCACTACGAGCGTTTCATCACCACCAAGATGAAGCGCTGCAACAACTTCACGGCCGGCCAGATCTACAAGACCGTGCTGGAAAAAGAGCGCCGCGGCGACTACCTGGGCAAGACGGTGCAGGTGATTCCGCACGTCACCAACGAGATCCAGGAATTCATCAAGCGCGGCGCGGTGGATGTCGATGTCGCCATCGTCGAGATTGGCGGCACCGTCGGTGACATCGAAAGCCTGCCCTTCCTGGAAGCAGTGCGCCAGATGAGCCTGAAGATGGGCCCGAACAACGCCGCCTTCGTACACCTGACCTACGTGCCATGGATCGCCGCTGCGGGCGAACTGAAAACCAAGCCGACGCAACACACGGTGCAAAAGCTGCGCGAGATCGGCATCCAGCCCGACGTGCTGCTGTGCCGCGCCGACCGCCCGGTGCCAGTCGAAGAACGCGACAAAATCAGCCTCTTCACCAACGTGCAGCCGCACGGCGTGATCAGCATGTGGGACGTTGACACCATCTACAAAGTGCCGCGCCTGCTGCACGAACAGGGCCTGGACGAACTGATCTGCATGAAGCTGCAACTGCTGACGCGGCCGGCCGACCTGAAGCGCTGGGACTCGCTGGTGCATGAAGTGGAGCACCCGGCCGCAAGGGTGAAGATCGGCATGGTCGGCAAGTACACCGACCTGTCCGACAGCTACAAGTCGCTGAACGAAGCGCTGCGCCACGCCGGCATCCACAACCACGCCAAGGTCGAGATCGAATACGTCGATGCGGAATTGTTGACGCCCGAAACAGTGCAGCAGCTCGCCAAGTTCGACGCCATCCTGGTCCCCGGCGGCTTTGGCAAACGCGGCATCGAAGGCAAGATCGTGGCGGCGCAGTTTGCGCGCGAACACCGCGTGCCCTACCTCGGCATCTGCCTCGGGATGCAGGTGGCCACCATCGACTACGCGCGCCACGTGGCGGGCCTGACTGGGGCCAACAGCACCGAATTCGATGCCGCGTCGCCGCACCCGGTGATCGCGCTGATCGAAGAATGGCAAGACCGCGACGGCAGCATCCAGAAGCGCAGCGCCAGTTCAGACATGGGCGGCACGATGCGCCTGGGCGCACAAAGCTCGGACGTCAAACCGGGCACGCTGGCGTTTCAGATCTACGGCCCGGTGGTGACTGAACGCCACCGCCACCGCTATGAAGCCAACGTCAACTACCTCGACCGCTTGCAGGCAGCCGGGCTCGTCATCAGCGCGCTGACGCAGACAGAGCAGCTGACAGAGATTGTCGAGTTGCCGCAAGACCAGCACCCCTGGTTCATTGGCGTGCAGTTCCACCCGGAATTCAAAAGCACGCCCTGGAGCGGACACCCCCTCTTCACCAGTTATGTCAAAGCCGCGCTGGAGCAGCATGCACGGCGCCTGGAAGCGGCCGAGGTGGCAGCATGAAGCTGTGCGGATTTGAAGTTGGCATCAGCCAGCCCTTCTTCCTGATCGCCGGCCCCTGCGTCGTCGAGAGTGAACAGTTGCAAATGGACGTGGCCGGGCATCTGAAGGAAATCACGGCCGCGCTGGGCATCAACTTCATCTTCAAGAGCAGCTACGACAAGGCCAACCGCAGCAGCGGCAACACCTTTCGCGGCCCCGGCATGGAGCGCGGGCTTGAGATCCTGGCCAAGGTCAAGCGTGACCTGAAAGTGCCGCTGCTGACCGATGTGCATGCTGAAGACCAGATCGCTCAAGTCGCTGCGGTGGTGGACGTTTTGCAGACCCCCGCCTTCCTGTGCCGCCAGACCGATTTCATCCGCGCTGTGGCGCAGAGCGGCAAGCCCGTCAACATCAAGAAGGGGCAGTTCCTGGCGCCGCACGACATGAAAAACGTGATCGACAAGGCGCGTGCTGCGGCGCTTGAGAAGGGCCTTCCTGAAGACAGCTTCATGGCCTGCGAACGCGGTGCCAGCTTTGGCTACAACAACCTGGTGTCGGACATGCGTTCGCTCGCCATCATGCGCGAGACGAACGCGCCGGTGGTTTTTGACGCCACCCACAGCGTGCAATTGCCCGGCGGCCAGGGCACGAGTTCCGGTGGCCAGCGCGAATTTGTGCCCGTGCTGGCGCGCGCGGCCATTGCCGTCGGCGTGGCCGGTGTCTTCATGGAAACCCACCCCGACCCCGCCAATGCGCTGAGCGACGGCCCGAATGCGGTGCCGCTCAAGCACATGAAGGCGCTGCTTGAGCAACTGCTGGCCATCGACCGCGTGATCAAGCAGCAGCCGCTGCTGGAGAATCACTTCTCCTGCTGATATGACCACCCCCGAAGCGCCTTCGGCGCGCCCCCTCAAGGAGGCGCCGCTGGCGGACCGGCAAAGCCGGCTCCGCGGCGGTCGCTTGACAACGCAACGCGAAAGACCCCCTGCATGAGCGCCATCGTCGATATCGTCGGCCGAGAAATCCTCGACAGCCGCGGCAACCCCACCGTCGAATGCGACGTGCTGCTGGAGAGCGGCACCATGGGCCGTGCCGCCGTGCCCAGTGGTGCGTCCACCGGCAGCCGCGAGGCGATCGAGCTGCGCGACGGCGACAAATCGCGTTACGGCGGCAAGGGCGTGCTGCGCGCGGTGGAGCACATCAACACCGAGATCAGCGAATCGATCATGGGGCTGGATGCGTCGGAGCAGGCCTTCCTCGACAAGACGCTGATCGACCTGGACGGCACCGACAACAAGGGCCGCCTGGGCGCCAACGCCACCCTCGCCGTCAGCATGGCGGTGGCGCGCGCGGCGGCCGAAGAAAGTGGCCTGCCGCTGTACCGTTACTTTGGTGGCATGGGCCGCATGAGCCTGCCGGTGCCGATGATGAACGTCATCAACGGCGGCGCGCACGCCAACAACAACCTCGACCTGCAAGAGCTGATGATCATCCCGGTGGGCGCGCCGACTTTCCGCGAAGCGCTGCGCTACGGCGCCGAGGTGTTCCATGCGCTGAAGAAGATCATCGACGCCAGGGGCATGCCCACGAGCGTGGGCGACGAAGGCGGTTTCGCGCCCAATGTCGCCAGCCACGAAGCTGCCATCCAGCTCATCCTGGAAGCCATCGACAAGGCCGGCTACGCGGCAGGCACGCAGATCGCGCTGGGGCTGGACTGCGCGGCCAGCGAGTTCTACAAGGAAGGCAAGTACCACCTGGCGAGCGAAGGCCTGCAACTCAGCGCGCCCGAGTGGACCGACATCCTCGCCACCTGGGCCGAGAAGTACCCGATCATCAGCATCGAAGACGGCATGCACGAAGGCGACTGGGAAGGCTGGAAGCATCTCAACGAGCGCCTGGGCAAGAAGCTGCAACTGGTGGGCGACGACCTCTTCGTCACCAACACCACCATCCTGCAGCGCGGCATCACCGAGAACGTCGCCAACTCGATCCTCATCAAGATCAACCAGATCGGCACGCTGAGCGAAACCTTCGCGGCCATCGAGATGGCCAAGTGCGCGGGCTGGACCAGCGTCATCAGCCACCGCAGCGGCGAAACCGAAGACAACACCATTGCCGACATCGCGGTGGGCAGCAACGCCGGCCAGATCAAGACCGGTTCACTCAGCCGCAGCGACCGCATGGCCAAGTACAACCAGTTGCTGCGCATCGAAGAAGACATGGGCGATGTGGCCAGCTATCCGGGCCGCTCGGCATTCCGCAATCTCAAGTAGCACCAGAGCCTGCGCCGATGAAGTGGACCCCGCTCATCCTGAGCGCACTGCTGGTGGTGGTGCAGGGTGACCTGTGGTTCGGCAAGGGCAACCTGCCCTACGTCATGGGGCTGCAGAAACAGCTGGCCACGCAGCGCGCGGCCAATGTGCAAGCGCGCGAGCGCAACGCCCGCATGGCCGCCGAAGTGAGTGATCTCAAGGAAGGCCTGGAGATGGTCGAGGAAAAAGCGCGCGCTGAACTGGGCATGGTGCGGCCAGACGAGATCCTCGTCCAGGTGAGCGCGAAGAAGCAGTGACCGACTCATTGCTCGGCGCCGTGCTGCACGGGTCTATGCAGCTCATGCAGCCCGCACTCTCGCCAGCTTTCACGCTCTGGGGTGCGCCCGTGACGTGGCTGGAGATCGTCGCCTTCGTGCTGGCGCTGTGGATGGTGTGGGCCAACCTGCGCGTGAACCCGCTCGGCTGGCCGCTGGCCATCATCAGTTCACTGCTGTACGCGCTGCTTTTTGCCGACAGCAAGCTGTACGGCGAAGCGAGTCTGCAGTTTGTCTTCGTCGCGCTGGCGCTGTGGGGCTGGTGGCAATGGCAACGCGGCACCACCGCTGCGGGTGCGCCGTTGCCCGTGCGGCACCTGCTGCCGCGCCAGCGCTTGTGGGTGGCAGCGGCCACGCTGGCGGCCTGGCCGCTGCTCGGGCTGCTGCTGAAGCACGGCACCGACAGCGACGTGCCCTTTCTGGACGCACTGCCCACGGCGGCCAGCGTCACGGGGCAGATCCTGCTGGGGCGGAAATTTGTCGATAACTGGCCGGTGTGGCTGGCTGTCAACACCGTCAGCGTGGCGCTCTTTGCCTACAAGGGCCTGTGGCTGACGGTCGTGTTGTATGGCCTCTTTGCCGTGCTCTCGGTGGTGGGCTGGCGCGCCTGGCAGCAAAGGGCGCAGCGCCATGGCTGAGGCGCTGTGCATCGCCATCGTCGGTGCCGAGAGCACCGGCAAGACAACGCTCGCAGCCGCCCTGGCGCAGCGCCTGGCAGCCGACACCGGCCGCCGCGTAGCCTGGGTGCCCGAGCTGCTGCGCGAGTGGTGCGTACACAGCGGCCGCACACCGCAGATGCACGAGCAGGCCAGCATCCTGCGCGCCCAGCACCAGCGCATCGACGCTGCCACTGCCAGCCACGACATCGTGGTCTGCGACACGACGGCGCTGATGACGGCCGTGTACAGCCAGATCGTCTTCAACGACCGCAGCCTGGACGAGCGTGCCGCGCTGCTGCACCGCCGCCGCATGGCGCTGACGCTGCTGACCGCGATCGACCTGCCCTGGGTGGCCGACGGCCTGCAGCGCGAAGGGCCGCAGGTGCAGGAACCGGTGGACAACGCGCTGCGCGAATTGATGCAGTTGCACGGCATCGACTACGCCGTCATCAGCGGCCAGGGCAGTACCCGAGTCGAGCACGCGATGGCCGCTGCGGCGCCGCTGTGGGGTGGAAAGCGAACAGCCGCGCTAACTTCAATTTTGAGTGGCGGCCTGATCACTGGCCTGGGCGAGCCGTCGGCGGCCAAGCGGCGGTGGGCCTGCGAATGCTGCCTGCCCGACCAGGAACGCGCGCTGCGCCGGCAGCGCCAGTAGCACCACTGGCCCGCATCACTGCACGCCGGCGCTGGCCGGCGGCTGATCGCGCACCGGGGTGAACATCTCGCCCACGTCCACGGCGTCAAAACGGTACTGCAGGCCGCAGAACTCGCAGCCCACTTCGACCTCACCGCGTTCGGCGATCAGGCTCTCGCTCTCTTCGCGCCCCAGGCCGCGCAGCATGTTGCGCACGCGCTCGCGCGAACAGGTGCAGGCAAAACGCGGCGTCTCGGGTTCGAAGACGCGCACCGTCTCTTGCCAGAACAGGCGGTGCAGGATCTGCTCGCTGGGCAGCGTCAGCAGTTCTTCGCGCGTGAGTGTGGCGGCCAGCATCGCGATGCGGTTGAAGGCTTCGTTGACGCCGATCTCATCTTCATTGCGCCGCGCCGCGCCTTGCAGGTTGCCCGTACCTTCCACCGGCAGGCGCTGGATCAAGAGGCCCGCCGCGACCTCGTCGTTGGCCGCCAGCACCAGCCGCGTGTCGAGCTGTTCGGACTGCAGCATGTAGTGCTCCAGCACCTGCTGCACCTGCTGCAGGGGTTCACGCCGGTCGCCGTGTGAAGTTGAGAAAAGCGGCACCACGCCCTGGTACGGCTGCTGGCCCGGAAATTTGTCTTTCGGGTCGAGCGTGATGGCGCAGCGGCCCTGGCCGTGTACGTTGAGCAGCGCTTCGAGTTGCGCCCCGGCCGGCACCTCGCCCAGCACGGTGGCAGTGGCACGGAAGCTCAACTCGGGTTGCACTTCCACCACCGCCAGCTTCACGGGCCCGTCGCCATGCACCTGCAGCACGAGCGCGCCGTTGAACTTGATGTTGGCCTGCATCAGCACGCCTGCCGCCGCCATCTCGCCCAGCAGCACGCGCACTTCGGGCGCCTGCTCGCCCACCGTGTGGCGGCGACGCAGCACCTCTTGCCAGGCACCGGTCAAGCGCACCAGCATGCCGCGCACGGGCAGGCCTTCGAAGAGGAACTTGTTCAGGTTGCTCATGAGTAAATGTCACCGGGTTACTTTACGCATACCCCC
>JANNGN010000352.1:0-1769 GCA_031403895.1 Rubrivivax sp.
AGACCGAGAAGGCCACGCCCTACACACGCTGGGTCGAGAGCGAAGGGCTGGACATCATCCCGTCGATCTTTGTCGACAACCTGCACACGGTGGCGCTCAAGCCCTGGGCGCGGCGCGGCGGGCGCGGCGTCTACATGAACCACGACGCCAGCCGCACCAGCAACGACTGCTATGTATGTGAGATCGCGCCGGGCCAAGAGCTAGCACCGCAGCGCCAGCTCTTCGAAGAGATGATCTACGTGCTGGACGGCCGCGGCTCCACCACGGTCAGCAACGGCGCGGGCGTCAAACTCAGTTTCGAGTGGAAGGCGGGTGCCATCTTCGCCATTCCGCTGAACACCACGCACCAGCACTTCAACGGCAGCGGCACCGAACCCGCGCGCTTTGTCGCGGTGACGAACGGCCCGCCAATCATCAACGCCTTCGGCGACACACACTTCGTCTTCAACACCGAACACGACTTCAAGAACCGCTTCGCTGGCGAGAGCAACTACTTTGCCAACGGTGGTGAACAGAAGGGCCTGCTGCTGGACACCAACTTCGTCGCCGATGCCATCAACCTGCCGCTGATATCGGCCAAGGAGCGCGGTGCCGGTGGCGGCCACATCCGCTTCAGCATGGCCAAGGGCAGCATGAACAGCCACATCAGCCAGTTCCCGACCGCCACCTACAAAAAGGCACACGCGCACGGCCCGGGCGCGCACGTCATCATCATGAGCGGCTCGGGCTTCAGCATGATGTGGCCCGAAGGCGAAGAACCGCGCCGCTACGAGTGGCAGGAAGGCACCCTGATCGTGCCGCCCAACATGTGGTTCCACCAGCACTTCAACACCGGCAGCACGCCCGCGCGCTACCTGGCCTTCAAGGCCGAAGGCGTGTCGATCCGCAATGCGCAGGGGGTGCCCAAAGCGTGGATCAGCCGCCGTGTGGGTGGCGACCAGATCGACTACGCCGATGAATCGCCCGTGGTGCGGCAAGGCTTCGCCGACGCGCTGTCCCGCGTCGGCCTGCAGTCGCGCATGGACGAGGCTTATCAGGCTGAACTGGCCGACTTGCCGCCCAAACTGTCAGAAAACGCGTGACTTCGGGCGGTCCCGCATTGACACCGCGCACAGCCGCGCGCAATGTCCGGCAATCGTTCCGCCATCAAGACCTTTGTTCCTCTATGACGAACGATCAAAAAAGCAGCGAGGCGACGCGGTGCAGCAGCAACGAAGTCGCCCGCAAGAGACTCACCCCAATGGAGACAAGCCCACCATGAAGAAGCTTCCCCTGGTCCTGGCGCTCGGCGCCGCCTCGATCTGCACTTTTGCCAGTGCGCAGAGCAGCGTGTCGGTGTATGGCCGCCTGTACCCTTTCCTGCTGCAGGAAAGCGGCTCCGGTGCCACCGCAACGGGCACGCCAGTGGCCACACTGGCAGCCACGCCCACCGGCATCAATGGCGTCGGCAGCATCAAGGGCATGACGGCTGGCAATTCGCGCCTTGGTTTCCGCGGGCGGGAAGACCTGGGCGGTGGGCTAAGGGCCAAGTTTCAGATCGAAGGCACAGTGGCGGTGGACGACGGCAGTGCGGCTGGCTTCAGATGGAACCGCGACACCTTTGTCGGTCTCGAGGGCGGCTTCGGCAGCATCAGGCTCGGCATCATGGACACCGTGTTCAAGGAGTACGGCGATACGCTGGGCATTCTTGGCGTCAGCAGCGGCACGTTCATGTCGTCGAGCAACATCATGCGCAAGGTGGGTTTTGGCACTAGCAACGCGGCGCGTTT
>JANNGN010000353.1:0-2511 GCA_031403895.1 Rubrivivax sp.
ACCTGCGCCAGGCCTGGCGCGAAATCTTGCAGCGTAGCGCGCTGAGCGCGCACCACACCATCACGCGCGAGCAGCTGTCGGTGCGCGAGCACATGAGCATCGTGCTGCGCAAGTTGCAGGGCCTGCGCTTCGTCGAATTCCACGATCTCTTCGACGCCTCACGCGGCAACGCGGTGCTGGTGGTGACCTTCATCGCGATGCTGGAACTGAGCCGCGAAAGGCTGCTGGAAGTGACGCAGGCGGAAGCGTTTGCGCCGATCTACGTGCGGCTGGCGTACACGCCAAGCTGAAGGCGCTGCAGCCGCTCAGCGTTTCAGTGCAGCGGCCCTCTGCGGCCGCCACCCGCGTTGGGCAACCCGGCAGCCAGGTCCTTGCCGCTGACGCCGGCAAAGAGCGCAGCGGCACGCACCTTGATCTCCAGCAGTTCGCTGGCGCTGACGGAATACTGGCCCGTGGTGCGGTTGACATCGACCTTGAATTCCACGTCCTTGCCGGCGTTGGACAGCACACCGCTGGTGAATTCGTAGTCATCGCTTTCCCACGGCAGGCCCAGCGTGTCGGCGTCGTAGTCCTGGTACTCCACGCGGTGGATCTCGCCGCTGGCCAGGTTGAGCAAGGCGGTGGCCGTGATCACCTCTTCGCTCAGTTCGTCGGTGATTTTGATCGGTACTTTCAGGTCCACGTGGCGTTCCTTGGCCGGCAAAGGGTGGGATTGTCCACTGCCGGGGGGGGGGGGACAGCTGCGGCACCCAAGGGCTGCAAACAACTGCCAACAACTGCAAGACAACACCGCCAAATTTTGGCAAACTTCGGGCGCGCCGGCTCTGTGCTGGCTGGGAGACGGCCTGTGACGACGATGAACATCTCTTTGCCCGACACGCTGCGCGACTTTGTTGACCAGCAGGTCGGCCGCGCCGGTTACAGCACGTCGAGCGAATACGTGCGTGAACTGATCCGGCGCGACCAGAACCGCCAGCAGCTGCGAACGCTGATGCTGGGTGGCGCGCAGGCACCCGTGGTGGGCGAAGCCGACGCGCGCTACTTCGCCGGCTTGCGCCAGCGCATTGCGGCAGGCGCGCCCAAAGGCAAATCAGCATCCAGGCGCTAAAGCGCCATGCCCCGCATGGTGAACCCGCCCCTGGTGCGGCGGGCCCAGGCCGACCTGGATGTCATCGACGCGCTGGACCACTGCCTGACTGAGTCGGTGTCCGCCGCAGAGGGCTTCGTCGCCGCACTGGAAAAGGCTTACCGCCACATCCAGCGCGCCCCTGCCACCGGCTCTCCACGCTGGGCTCATGAACTGAACATCCCGGGCCTGCGCAGCTGGCCTTGTTCGCCCTACCCGCAGCTGGTTTTCTACATGCAGCGGCCCGAGCGCATCGAGGTCTGGCGTGTGCTGCATGGCAAACGTGATATTCCGGTCTGGCTGCAAGCGGACTTCAGTTAGCCACGTTGCCCGGCACCACATTTGTCGTCAGTCCATTCAATGCGCCTGGTCCCAGTTCAACCCCACGCCCACCTCGGCCAGCAGCGGCACCTTCAGCTGCGCCACGCCGGCCATCAGGCGCGGAATCGCCTCGCGCGCCCAGGCTTCTTCTGCCGCCGGCACTTCCAGCACCAGTTCATCGTGAACCTGCATCACCATGCGCGTGGCGCGCTGCTCGGTGTCCAGCGCCTTCTGCACCGCGATCATCGCCAGCTTGATGAGGTCGGCCGCCGTGCCCTGCATCGGCGCGTTGATGGCCTGGCGCTCGGCGCCGGCCTTGCGCGGACCGTTGCCGCTGTTGATCTCGGGCAGCCAGAGGCGGCGGCCGAAGACGGTTTCGACATAACCTTTTTGTTTGGCTGACACGCGCGTCTCGTCCATGTAGCGCTTGACGCCGGCAAAGCGCGCGAAGTATTTGTCGATGAAGTCCTTCGCCGCCTTCTGTTCAATGCCCAGGTTGCTGGCCAGGCCGAAGGCGCCCATGCCGTAGATGAGGCCGAAGTTGATGACCTTGGCGTAGCGGCGCTGTTCGCTGCTGACCTCATCCACCGGCGTGCCGAAGACCTCGCTCGCAGTCGCCTTGTGCACGTCGATGCCGCGCTCGAAGGCGCGCAGCAGCGCGGGGTCTTCGCTGATGTGGGCCATGATGCGCAGCTCGATCTGCGAGTAGTCGGCGCTCATCAGCACATGCCCCGGCGGCGCTATGAAGGCCTCGCGCACGCGCCGGCCCTCGGGTGTGCGGCTGGGGATGTTCTGCAGGTTGGGGTCGTTGCTGGCCAGCCGCCCGGTCACCGCCACCGCCTGCGCGTAGTTGGTGTGCACGCGGCCGGTCTGCGGGTTCACCATCAGCGGCAGCTTGTCGGTGTAGGTGCCCTTCAACTTGGCGAGCGAGCGGTGCTCGAGCAGCCGGGCCGGCAGCGGGTAGTCGGCGGCCAGCTCGGTCAGTACGTCCTCGTCGGTGCTCGGCGCACCGCTCGCGGTCTTCTTCTTCACCGGCAGGCCGAGCTTGCCGAACAGGATCTCGC
>JANNGN010000354.1:0-10031 GCA_031403895.1 Rubrivivax sp.
GTCGAGCAGCGCCGTCATGCCCACCACGGCATTCATCGGCGTGCGGATCTCGTGGCTCATGTTGGCCAGGAAGCCGGCTTTCGCGTCGGCCGCCTGCAGCGCCTGTTCGCGTGCGGCCACCAGTTCGTCCTCGATGCGGCCGCGCTCGACGATCTCTTGCTCGAGCGCGGCGTTGGTACGGGTGAGAACCTGGGTGCGTTCCGTCACCCGCAACTCCAGTGTCGCGCGTTCGTTTTTCAGCGACTGCTCGGCAAGGTTGCGCTCGGTCACGTCGCGCAGGATGCCGAGGTAACGGTTGCCGCCCAGCGCCACGGCGTTGATGTCGGCAACGATGCGTTGACCGTCCTTGCGGCGCAGCGTCACTTCGCCCTTGCTGCTTCCTGAGGTGATCAGGCGTTCGAAGTGGGCGGTTCCCTCGCGCATCTCTGTCGCATCGGGCCACAGCGTCTGCTGAATCGACATCGACAGCAGTTCGTCTCCCGCGTAGCCGAGCATCGCGACGACCGCCGGGTTGGCTTCGAGGTAGTGGCCTTTTTCATCGACCACCAGCATGCCGTCCAGCGACTGGTCGATGTAGGAGCGCAACTTTCTTTCGCTCTGGCGCAGCGCTTCCTCGGCCAGATGGCGCTCGGTGATGTCGCGCAGGATGCCGCAGAAGAAACGCTGCTCCCGGATGCGCAGCTCGCTCACGCCCAGCTCCAGCGCGACCGAAGAGCCGTCCTTGCGCAGCCCTGTCACGATGCGGCCGATGCCGATGATCTTGGGTGTGCCGCCGCCCAGGTAGTTGCTCAGGTAGCCGTCGTGCCGATCGTGGTCGGGCGCGGGCATCAGCATCTTCAGGTTGCGGCCGACCACCTCGTCGGATTTCCAGCCGAAGAGTCGCTCGGCTGCGGGGTTGTAGGTCTGCACGATGCCGTGCGTGTCGATGGTCAGGATCGCATCCAGCGCGTGGGTGAACACCGCGCGCAGCTGTTCGGTGCTTTCTTCCTGTTGGCCCAGCGCCTGGCGCAGCGACACGGTGCGCTGGTCCAGGCTTGCCAGGGCGCGCACGCGCAGGATGCCGAGCGCGCCCACGAGCGCGGCCAACAGCAGGCTGATGGCGACGCCGGAGAAGAGCACGCCTGTTGACGCGTCCGAGCCTGCAGCGGCCAGGAATCCGGGCAGCGCGACGAAGTGCAGGGACCAGCGCCGCTGGCCCCACTCGAAGTCGGTATCGCGCACCAGCGACGGCTGAAAACCGCGGGCCAGTTGCTGCAGCAGTTCGGGACAGCTGAAGACCGGCAGGTCCAGGCCGATATCGCGCACTTTCAGGCCGATCAGCGCGGCATCGGGGCCAAGCGAGCCGCCGACGGTGGGCAACGCGGCAAAGACCTCGATCAGGTAGCCCAGCAGCGCGGCTTCGCGCTCAGGCGCGGTGGCCGGCACCTTGCCCCCTGCATACACGGCCAGCAGCAGGCCCCACGTCTGTTCGGTCAGTGCGGCGCTGGCCGACGCGCCCAGCGGGCCTGCCAGCACGGTCTTGCCGCTGGCCAGCGCGAGCGCCATGGCCTCGCGTGCCGCTGGATCGTCGCGCAGGTCTGCGCCGGCCACGAACCCAGGGGCTGTTGCGATGCGCCGCATGTACGCAAGCGGGAAGTACTCGCCCTGCGGCACGCTGCTGCGGATGGCGTAGCCGGCCACGCCGTCGGCCCGTGCCTGCTGTTCATGCGCATCGCGCTCGGCAGCGTGTACGCGCGGCGCAAAGGCCACCAGCAGGCGGCCCTCATAGGGCTCGGCGTTTTGCAGTGTTTCGAAGTAGCGCCGCCACTGCGGCCGATTGAAGCCCTCGCGCGCCGTGATCAGGCCAGCAACCGACTGCAACGAGGACTCGAGCACCGTGAAGCGGTAGCCCAGTTCGGCGCGGATGCGGTCGGTTCGGTACTCGAAGCGACTTGCGGTGCCGCTTTGCGCTAGCTGAATCGAGTGTCGGACCATCCAGGCCGTGAGGCCCAGGCCCGCCAGCAGCACCACAAAGGCCAGCAATGCTGCGCGGCGGATTGCGGCGCGATGCAGGCGTAGAGTGCTCGGCGTATTGCTTGGCACGCTGCCCGGCAAATTGCTCGGCTTGTCGTTCGGCATTTCAACGCGAGGTGACGTTGAATCCCCACTCTGAATCAAATTCCGCATGCAGTGGACCCGTAAAGCGAGGCTGCCGCAGTGTAGGGGCGGGCTGGTTGCGACGGACCGCGAAGCGACCCGCGCTCGTCGCGGACAAGCCGGCTTCGGCCTGCGCGCGAGCCTCAGTTGCCGGCGTCGGCCAGCACCGGGTCGTGGGCGTCAACAAAGTCCGCCGGTGCCAGCGCCACAAGCTGAGCGAGTTCGGGCCGGTAGCGCGTCTCGCAGCCGCTTTGGCGGCCGCACAGCACAGACTGCGCGAGTTCTGCGACGAAGCCGTCGTCGAACGGCACGTTGTGCAGCGGTATGAAGAGAAGCTGTCGCCGCAGCCCGCCCAGTGCCGGCGCCGCAGCGCTTGCCGCACGCTGGGCCGTCGGCGCCGATGCATGAGCGGCCACGCAGGCCAGGCTCTGAGCCTCATGCAGCCAGCACGACCACACCGTGCGCAGCGGATCGGCAGCGGCCGGTGACGCGGCCAACAGCCATCCGGCCCAGGCCGCAGCGCCAAGCCAGCGCTGTGGTGACGAGATGCTTGAAGTGGCGCGCATGCTCCGAGCTTTGGTGGTGGAGCCAGGCTCCGACACCTTGTCTTCGGCAGCGACAGCCGGCGCTTCACGTCCTTGGCGTGCGGTCCTGCCGCGGCGGCGCACTTCTGGCGTGCCCACCCTGCGAAACACGCCGCAGACGGCCCGAACCGGAAACGCTGGTTGCAACGCGTCACGCCACGCTTGGACTCAGAGGCTGCAAGTTTTTCCAGCCTGCCCGAGCAGCGCGCCACCAGGTGGCCGGGCCAGGCGCGGGGTTTCAGACGCATGAGCAAACGTTGCTTGGCCACTTTGCTCATCCCCCTCGGGGGGCGGCGGCAACGCCGCCTGGGGGTACGCATGAGCAATCGTTGCTTGGCCACTTTGCTCATCCCCCTCGGGTGGGGGCGGCAACGCCGCCTGGGGGTACTGTCAACCATCGCGCTCGGTTCACGATCTTGTCGAGTGCTTCTTCATCCAGGATCCGGATTTGCCGCAGCCTGACGTGCAGCACGCCGTCTTCATGCAACTTCGAGAAGCAGCGGCTGACCGTCTCGAGCTTGAGCCCCAGGTAGCTGCCGATCTCCTCGCGTGTCATGCGCAGCACCAGCTTGGACGGTGAAAGGCCGCGCGCTCTGAGCCGCGCCGCCAGGTTCAGCAAGAAGCCGGCGACCCGCTCCTCTGCCCGCCTGTCGCCCAGCAGCAGCATCACACTTTGTTCACGCAAGATCTCGTCGCCCATGATCTTGTGAAACTGGTGCTGCAATTCGCTGCGCCCCCGAGACAGAAGTTCGAGCTGGTCGTAGGCAATGACGCAGACCTGCGAGTCCTCCAGCGCCACCGCGTCGCAGCAGTGCCGGTCCGTGCTGACGCCGTCCAGCCCCAGCAATTCGCCAGGCATCTGGAACCCCGTCACCTGGTCGGGCCTGTCGGGGCCGGCGACACGCGTCTTGAAAAATCCGCTGCGCACTGCGAACAGCGCCTCGAAGGGGTCGCCAACCCGAAACAGCGCGGCGCCACGATGCACCGACCGCAGCAGCCCGAACCCGTTGTTCAGGCACTCAAGTGCCTGGCCCGAGGGATGCGCCGGCATGCACCAGTCGCACAGCTTGCAACTTGAACACAAAGCCTGCGGCGAAGCGGCCGCTGCGGGCGTCGCAGCACGCGGTGCGTTCATGGCAGGTGGCAGGGCGTGTTGCTCATGATCGGCATCCTGGGTGTGATGGGTGTGAAGGACCGATGTGAAGGACCGGTGTGAAAAACAGACGCTCCGATTCTTTGGTGCGCACTGCGCGCAAGTCTTGCGCCACATCAAGGGCGACCGCTATGCGCGCAGGCACCATGGCTGCATGTCTGCCACACCCTTGATCTCCTGCGCTGAAGTGCCACCCGTTCTGTCGGAGGCGCTGCTGCGGCGCTTCGATGCGCCGGGGCCGCGCTACACCTCGTACCCGACGGCCGACCGCTTTGTCGATGCCTTCGGCGCGGCCAATGCCTTGCGCGCCCTGGCAGCACGCGCAAACACCCGCGGCGCGGCGGCGCCTCTGTCGGTGTATGTGCATATCCCGTTCTGCGAATCGGTGTGCTACTACTGCGCCTGCAACAAAGTCATCACCAAACACCACGAACGCGCAGGCGAATACCTGGACGCGCTCGACACCGAGATCGGCCTCGTGTCGGGCGCGCTCGGTGCAGGCCAGCAGGTGTCGCAACTGCACTTTGGCGGTGGCTCGCCAACCTTTCTGTCAGACGCCGAACTCGATCGCGTGATCGGCTCGCTGCGCCGCGCATTCCCCACCGCCGACGGCGCCGAGGTGTCGATCGAAGTCGATCCGCGCACGGTGACGCCGGCGCGCCTGGCACATCTGCGCTCGCTCGGCTTCAACCGCATCAGTTTTGGCGTGCAGGACTTCGACCCGCAGGTGCAGCTGGCGGTGCATCGCGTGCAGCCTTTCGAGAGCGTGCGCGACTTGATGAAGAGCGCGCGCGAGCTGGAATTTCAATCGATCAATGCCGACCTGATCTACGGCCTGCCCAAGCAGACGCCCGCCAGCTTTGCGCGCACCGTGGCGCAAATTGGCGAACTGCGCCCCGACCGCATTGCGCTGTACGCCTACGCCCACTTGCCGCAACGCTTCAAGCCGCAACGCCGCATCATTGCCGACGATCTTCCGAGTGCGGCGCAACGCGTGGCGATGCTCGGCGGCGCGATTGCGGGCTTTCTGGCCCGCGGCTACAGCTACATCGGCATGGACCACTTTGCGCTGCCCGACGACGCCTTGGCCAGTGCCAAACGCCAGGGCCGGCTGCACCGCAACTTCCAGGGCTACAGCACGCAGCCCGACTGCGACCTGATCGGCCTGGGCGTGTCGGCCATCGGGCGCGTCGGCGCGACCTACCAGCAGAACGCAAAGACGCTGCCCGAGTATTACGAGGCGCTGCGCCAGGGCCAGTTGCCGGTCGTGCGCGGCATTGTGCTGAACGCTGACGACCTGCTGCGCCGCGCCGTCATCATGGCGCTGATGTGCCAGGGGCGCGTGGAATTTGAAGCCATCGAGCGCGAGCACTCGATCAATATGCGCGCGTACTTCGCGATCGAGATCGAGCAGCTGGCGCCATGGGTCGAAGCTGGCCTGGTTGAGATCGAGGCCGCCGCGATCCAAGTCTCCGCAGCCGGCTGGTACGTGGTGCGCTCAGTGGCGATGGTCTTCGACCGCGCGCTGCAGCACGACAATCTGCGCGATCGTTTCTCGCGCATGATCTGAGGAGTGCGCTGCGGCGCGGGTCATGCCGCTGCTGACGCGTTTGTTCTCACTCCCGGTAGCGCCCTTTGATGCTTTCACGCTTGCCCCACGTTCTGCGCGGTGTTCTGACCGGCCTCGCGCTTGTTCTGAACACCCTCGTCGTGACGACGCTGATGGTGCTGCCGTCGCTGCTGAAGCTGCTGGTTCCGGCAGCGGCCGTGCGCCGCAGTTGCGACCATGTGCTCAACGCGCTGGCATCGGGTTGGGTCGCGATCAACAGCGCCTGGATCGCAGCGGTGTCGCCGGCGCGCTGGGACGTGCAGGGCGTCGAGAGCCTGCACCCGCGCGGCTGGTACCTGGTGTCCAGCAACCACCAGAGCTGGGTCGATATCCTGGTGCTGCAACGCATCTTCCACGGCCACATTCCCTTCCTGAAGTTCTTCCTGAAGAGCGAGCTGATCTGGGTGCCGGTGATCGGGCTGGCCTGGTGGGCGCTTGACTTTCCGTTTCTGAAGCGCGGCAGCGGCAGCGGCGCGCGCCACAGTGACCTGAAGACCACGCGCGAGGCTTGCGAGAAGTTCAAGCACATCCCCACCTCGGTCATCAACTTCGTTGAGGGCACGCGCTTCACGCCGGCCAAGCACGCTCAGCAGCGCAGCACTTACCGTCACTTGCTCAAGCCCAAGATCGGCGGGCTCGGAATCGCGCTGGCGACGATGGGCGAGCAGTTCGAGGCGCTGCTGGACGTGACCATCGTCTATCCGCACGGTGCGCCGCGCTTCTGGGACCTGCTGTGTGGCCGCATCGACGCCGTGACGGTGCGCGTGCAGCAGCGCGACATCCCGCCGCAGGTGTTGGGCGGCGACCCGGTGGGCGACAAGTCCTATCGACAGCGCATTGGCGTTTGGGTCGAACAGCACTGGACTGAAAAGGACCAGCTGATCGAAGAGCTGCTGCGCGGCGCCGACAAAGTGCAGCCGTAGGCGGGTGCCTTGCGGCTGCGCAGCGTGTCGGGCTGTCAGGCTCTTCCGGCGTAGTGCTGGAAGACGCGGGTGCTGCCGTCGGTCAACAGCAGCAGCACGTTGTAAGCATCCTGCCGGCCGTTGTAGGCGGGGCCGTCCATGCCGGGTGAGCCGATCGGCATCGCTGGCACCAGCAGGCCGATGGCCTTGGGCCGCTCGGCCAGCAAGCGGCGAATTTCTCTCGCCGGCACATGGCCCTCAATGGCATAACCCCCAACTGTGGCGGTGTGGCAGGAGCCATAACGCAGCGGGATGTTCAGTCTGGCGCGCACGCTGGTGTTGCCTTCGTCATGCACGGTGACCGAGAAGCCATTGGATTGCAGATGCACCGCCCAGTCCTTGCAGCAGCCGCATTGCGGCGCCTTCCACATCTCCACCGGTGTCGGCGCAGCCAGCAACGCTGGCGTCGCCAGCCACAGGCTCGCGCCGGCCGCGCCAACCAGCAGGCGGCGGCGCGTGATGTCAGGATGTTTCATGAGATTTACTCCGGTTCGGATTCAACCAGGCTGATATGCCTTTGCCCGTGACTTTGCGCAGTGGGTCAGCGGGAGAAGAGTCCCCCAACCCGATCGGTGCGGGCACGATGCCAACGATGCGTGTGAAGAGTGCGCGGTAGTCCTGATCGGGCTCGTGCCCGGTCAGTGGGTCGCAATTGGCGCCGAAGGCGTTGTCGAGTTCGCGCCAATCGTCGTCGCTGAGCACCATTTCGGCCAGCGGCAGGATGTGCTCTTCCTCCATCGCCATGTGGGCCAGATAAAAGCTCACGTAGGCTTTGGCGGCCTCCTCGAAAGCCTGGCGACGTGGCTCGCCCATCATCTCGAAGCCGAGCAGTGCATGTTCGAGATCGCGGATGCCTTTCTCGCCGCTGGCGTGGTCGCCATCGAGGTGATCAAGAATCTTGTGCGCCAAGGGCGTGCGGGCACGCAGCTTGGGAAACAGCAACTCCGTCTCCTTGCGATGGTGGCGTTTCTCGGGAAACTCATCGACATAGAAGAGCATCGCGCGCAGCGCGGTGAAGTCGGGCAACGTGCCCTCGCGACGATGCTGTGCCAGCAGCAGCAGGATTGAACGCAGCATCGCCGAGAGTGCGGCGTGCTCTTCACGAATGATTCTGAGGGTGGCGTGTGTCATGGGGGCCTCCGGCTGAAGTGCATAGCCTCGCACTTCCGGTACACCCCCACCTTGCCCTGGATCAACCGGTTCGGCATTGGACGCGCAGTGAGAGGCTTGTCAACCGCACTGCCCGACATCGCCGCAGGCGGTGCAGAAGTCGCAACCGTCGCGGTGGATGACCGTCGGATTGCCGCATTCGAGGCAGACCTTGCCGGCCAGCACGCGGCCGCGCGCGGTCTCGTCGCCTGATGACTCGAGCACGCCCATGTCGCGCAGCGGAAAGCCTTCTTCGTTGAGCACGCCCAGCATCGCGTAACGGTGGATGATGAGCCGCGCCACGTAAGCCACGGTCGAAGGCCAGGTCTGCTGGCGTCGTTCGCCGTGCGGCAGCCCCGGCACGAAGGCCATGAAGTGGCCCAGCGGCTCGGCGTAGTTCAGCAGCTTGCGCAGCTTCATGCCGATCCAGGCCGGGTCGATCACGCGCATGTCAAGCGACAGCAAGCGCGCCAGCCCGTCGAGTGCGCGCGGGTAGTTGCCCGAGAAGCCGACGGCACACGGCCGCGTCTGCGACGAGGCGTTCTCGAAACCGGGTCGCGCTTGTGAAGTGGCCGTCGTTGCGACAGCGCCGTCGGACCCTGGCAGCGTCACCTCTTTCAGCGTCAACGTGAAGGCCTCGCCAGACGCCGGGTTGTCGATATCGACCGACCAGGCCAGCGTGCCCGACGGGCCGGTGTGCGGCTCATCGACGCTGAACATCGCGTCCAGCACCGGTGTCGCGCCGCTGTGGCCCAGGCGCGGCAGGGCCTTGAGTTGTTCGCAGCGCCAGCGGATCACGGCTGCGGTGGCTGCCACCTCGCCCGGGTACAGTCGCAGTTCGCCATGCGGCGGAAACGGCTTCTCGAAGGCGTGCTCTTCGGCCACCGTGGCCAGCGCGTCGAGCTTGAGCTGCAGCCAGGCGGCGTCGTTGGCGCGCAGGTCCATCGACAAAGTTTTGGCCAGCGCACCCAGGCCGCGCGGTTGTTCGACGCCGTTGACCCAGACCTCGAACGGCTGCGGCGGTCCGCCGTCGGCCGCCGCAAGCTCGCCCACGAAGAGCGCGAAATCGCCGAAGGGGTGGTGCACCATGAAGGTCCACGCCGGGTTGCCAGACGGCAGTTCCGGCCGGCCCGGCCAGCGCAGCGACGCAAGTACTGGTGCGGGCAGGCGCTTGAGCGCGAGGCGGCGGTTCATGACGTCGATCTGCAATGGCGCCGCAGCTTCTGCAGCGCCGCTTGGCGCGACACTCAGCACCGAGCCGATAACGCTGTTCGGCCGATAGGTCGCAAGCCCTTTGAGGCCCGACTCCCAGGCCTCGACATAGAGGTGCTGGAAGTCGGCATAGGGGTAGTCGGCAGGGACGTTGACGGTCTTCGAGATGGCGGTGTCGATGCACGGCGCAACCGCCGCCACCATCGCCAGGTGGGCCTGCGCGCTGATCTCCAGCGCCGTGACAAAGGCGGCTGTCAGCGGCGCCGTGTCGCCCCTCATGTGGCGGTACAGCCGCCAGGCGTGGTCTTCGACTGCGTACGCCTTGGTGCTGCCGTCTGGCATGCGTTTCTTGCGTGTGTAGTTCCAGCTGAAGGCCGGCTCGATGCCATTGCTGGCGTTGTCGGCAAAGGCCAGGCTGATGGTGCCGGTGGGCGCGATCGACAGCAGGTGCGAGTTGCGCAGGCCGTGGGTGCGTATGCGGTCGCGCAGCGCCGGCGGCAGGCGCGATGCGAAGGTGGTGCCGGTGAGAAACAGGTCGGCGTTGAAGAGCGGGAAGGCACCACGCTCGCGCGCAAGTTCTACCGACGCTTCGTACGCCGCATCGCGCATCGCTTCAGCGATGCGCCGCGCCATCGCGCGTGCCGGCTCGGTGTCGTAGCGCAGGTTCAGCATCACGAGCGCGTCGCCCAGGCCCGTGAAGCCGAGTCCGATGCGGCGCTTGTTGCGGGCTTCTTCCTGCTGCTGCACCAGCGGCCAGATGCTCACGTCGAGCACGTTGTCGAGCATGCGAACGGCAACCGCAGCAACTGCCGTGAACGCAGTCTCATCGAAGCGCGCGTCGGCGGTGAAGGGCTCATGCACGAAGCGTGTCAGGTCGATCGAACCGAGGCAGCAGCAGCCGTACGGCGGCAGCGGCTGCTCGGCGCAAGGGTTGGTGGTGGCGATGTGCTCGCAGTACGACAGGTTGTTGTCGCGGTTGATCTGGTCGAGGAACAGCACGCCGGGCTCGGCATGGTCGTAGGTGGACCGCATGATCTGGTCCCACAGGTCGCGCGCGCGACGTTTGCGATAGACCCACAAGCCGTCACCGCCGGGCTCGGCGTGCTGGTAACTGCCAGACTCTTTCTGCGCCGGCCCGGGCTCGCAGCGGTGAACCAGTTCGACCTCGGCATCGCCTTGCACGGCGTCCATGAACGCATCCGTCACGCCGACCGACAGGTTGAAGT
>JANNGN010000355.1:0-2660 GCA_031403895.1 Rubrivivax sp.
CTGCAACCTGCAGCGGCTCGACGGCCCAGTGCGCGGCAATGGCCGCATCGTCGACGAACTCGAAGCGCTGTTCAGTGGCGCCGGCTGGCGCGTCATCAAGCTGGTGTGGGGCTCGGACTGGGACGGCCTGTTCGCGCGCGATCCGGGCGGTGCGCTGCTGCGGGCCTTCGCCGGCACGGTGGACGGCCAGTTCCAGACCTTCGCCGCCAAGGACGGGCGCTACAACCGCGAGCATTTCTTCGGCCAGAACGCCGCGCTCGCCGCGCTCGCGCAAGGCCTCACCGACGAGCAGATCGACCGCCTGAAGCGCGGCGGCCATGACCTGGTAAAGATCTACGCCGCCTATGCCGAGGCACTGCGCACGCCTGACCGGCCAACGGTGGTGCTGGCGCAGACCAAGAAGGGCTACGGCATGGGCAACGCCAGCCAGGGCCGCATGACCACGCACCAGCAGAAGAAGCTGGCCGGTGATGAGCTGATTGCTTTCCGCAACCGCTTCCAACTGCCGCTGAGCGACGACCAGGCCCGCCGCCTTGAGTTTTACAAGCCGGCCGACGACGCGCCCGAGATGCGTTACCTGCATCAACGCCGCGCGGCGCTGGGTGGCACCCTACCGGCGCGGCGCAGCGATGCGCCCACACTGCCGGTGCCGCCGCTGGAGCGCTATGCCGGCTTCGCACTGCAAGCCAACGGCAAGGAGATGAGCACGACGATGGCCTTTGTGCGCCTGCTCGGCGGCCTGCTCAAAGACCCGGCGCTCGGCCCGCGCGTGGTGCCGATCGTCGCCGACGAGGCGCGCACCTTCGGCATGGCCAACCTGTTCAAGCAGGTCGGCATCTATTCGAGCGTCGGCCAGCGTTACGAGCCCGAGGACATCGGCTCGGTGCTCAGCTACCGCGAGGCCATGGACGGGCAGATTCTTGAAGAGGGCATCAGCGAGGCCGGCGCACTCAGTTCGTGGGTGGCTGCGGCGACCAGCCATTCGGTGCACGGCATGCCGATGCTGCCGTTCTACATCTACTACTCGATGTTCGGTTTCCAGCGCGTCGGCGACCTGATCTGGGCCGCAGCCGACCAGCGCTCGCGCGGCTTCCTGCTGGGCGCCACGGCAGGGCGCACCACGCTCGGCGGCGAGGGCTTGCAGCACCAGGACGGGCACAGCGTGCTGATGGCTGCGGCGGTGCCGAACTGTCGCGTCTACGATCCGGCGTTTGCGTGCGAGGTGGCGGTGATCCTCGACCATGGCATGCGCGCGATGCTCGAGCGGCAGGAGGACGTTTTCTACTACTTGACGCTGATGAACGAGAACTACGCCCAGCCGTCGCTGCCGGTGGGCGTGGCAGGCGACGTGGTCAAGGGGCTGTACCGCATCCTGCCGTGCCACGGCACAGCGCAGGTGCGGCTGGTCGGTTCGGGGGCGATCCTGCGCGAAGTGCTGGCGGCGGCGGCGCTGCTGCGCGACGACTGGGCCATCGACGCCGAGGTCTGGAGCGCCACCAGCTACAGCGAGCTCGAACGTGGCGCGCGCGAGGCCGAGCGTTGGAACCGGCTGCACCCACAGCAGCCGGCGCGTGCCTGCCATCTGTTGAACTGCCTGGACGGGCCCACACCCATCGTCGCCGCCAGCGACTACCTGCGCGCCTGGCCGCTGTCGATCGCCCCGTACCTGCAGGCGCGCATGACGGCGCTCGGCACCGACGGCTTTGGCCGCAGCGACACACGCGCCGCCCTGCGCCGCTTCTTCGAGCTGGACCGGCAGCACATCGTGTTGGCCGCGCTGAGCGAACTCGCGCTCGACGCGGCAGGGCGGCAGCGCTGCGCTGTGGCGATCGAGCGCTACGCCCTGGACCAAGACGGCCTGCCGCCCTGGTGCAGTTGATGCGGGGGACGGTTCGCAGACGTTTCATCGCCCATGGCTGCAAGGGCTTCGGTTGCATGATCGAGCGGTGAGGGTGAGGGTGCTGTTGGGCTCGGGCCGCGCAGCCGGCAACATTCACCTCGCCACAAGACATTCAACGAATCTCGGATTTCCGTCTCTTCAGTTCAACCCCGAAAGAAGTGCCGCGCAGTCGCGCGACTGCTTTCAGGCTGTCCGCGCGAGAAAGTGCAGGTCTGGATGGGGTCTGCCACCCGCTCGGCCGCAGTTGAACGCCGGCTCCGGCTGACAGCGGGCGTTCACGCGCTCAGCAGAACGATCAGAGCTCGAAGTCGTAGTCGATGGTCAGCGGCGCGTGGTCCGAAAAGCGCTGGTCCAGATAGATGAGCTCTTGTCTGGCGAGCGCGGCAAGGCCCGGAGTCGCCAAGTGATAGTCCAGCCGCCAACCCACGTTGTTGGCCCGGGCCTGGCCACGGTTGCTCCACCAGGTGTATTGCTCGGGGTGCGGGTTGAGGCTGCGGAACACATCCACCAGCCCGGCTTCGTCCAGCAGCCGGGTCATCCAGCCGCGCTCTTCGGGCAAGAACCCGGAGTTTTTGCGGTTGCCGCGCCAGTTTTTGAGGTCGATCTCCTTGTGCGCGATGTTGATGTCGCCTACCAGGATGAACTCACGCTCGCCCTTCAAGGCCAGCAGGTGCGGGTAGACCTGGTCGAGAAAGCGGAACTTGACCGCCTGCCGCTCATCGCCCGACGAGCCACTCGGAAAGTAGCAACTGATGATGCT
>JANNGN010000356.1:0-3565 GCA_031403895.1 Rubrivivax sp.
CCTACAAAGTCCGCCAGCCGATGAACACCGACCAGGCTGGGCACATCTTGCCGATGCCAGTCATGGTGGATCGCCACCTGTTCTGCCGTTTCGTCGATTTCGGCAAACGCACAGATCGAGAGTTGCAGATGCGCGGCCATCTTTGCGCCGATGGTCTGCATCATTCCGTCCACACTCGTCCATTGCACGAGGTCGCGGCTGAGCGATGCCAAAAACTCGAGATTCATCTCCGCCTGTTTGCGCTGGGTCACGTCGCGCGAAACGGAAAGCAAACGCGCGGGCTTGCCTTGCGCGCCGGGAATTAGAGAAACGGCGACATCCCACCACTTGGGTTCCCCGCGAAAGGTGCGGAAGAAGCCGACGAATCTTGCCGTTTCGCCGGCCGACGCCGATGCGACCGCCGCTTGCGCAGCCTGCCGGTGCTCAGGGCCCCAGAATTCGATCCACGAGGTGTTCAAGAAGGGCCGGATGTCTTCGATGCCCAGCAGTTCCTGCCCGCTTTCCATCGAGAGCAGATTGCCTTCAAGGTCGAGCACCTTGATGCAGTCAGAGCTGCTTTCGATGATGCTGCGGGTGAAAGACTCGCGCTCGCGCAAGGCGTCTTCAGCCCGCTTGCGATCGGTGATGTCCTTGAAGCTGACGCCAACACAATGCCGAGTGGGGTACTCGATTCTGAAAGCATGGACTTCAAACACGCGCCCGTGGGCGACGAGGCCACGCTCGACGGTGGTCGGTTTGCCGGTTTCGAGTACGGCGTTGCAGTGCAGGAACCAATCTTCGGATTTGCCCGGGTTCACCTGGCGCAGAGTTTGCCCGACCACGCCGCTGATGCCAGTCTGCAGCTCGAACGATGGGTTCGCTTCGACATAGCGAAAGTCCAGCGGCTGGCCCGCTGCGACCTGCACTTTTTCGATGATGCAAAAGCCGTCGCCTATGGATTCAAAGACGGTGCGGTAGCGTTCTTCGGTCTTGCGCACACCATCCAGAGACGCCAGCGTCTGGTACGCCGCCGCCGCAAAGCGGGAGAGGCTCTCAAGTTGGCGCAGATCCTCGGCGTCGAAAGTGCGGTGTTCGTCGTGGGCAATGACCCAGACCGTGCCCACCGTCTTGGCGCCAACTTGAAAGGGAACCAGCAGGCACTCTTCGGCCAAAGGCATGACCGGCAAGAAATACGGGTAGCGGCGTTCGAGGTGCTTGAACAACAGCGGGGCGTTGTGGTCGAGCACGTCGCCGCACGGGCCAAAGTTGCGCGGCGTGCCACCGCCGATGTGCGGCTGCCACAGGCCGGCAATGGCCGACCAGAAGAAGCTCTTTTCGTCTTTGGACAGCAAGCTGACGCCTGCCGAACCGCACTTGAAGACATCCAGCAGGGTATCGGCCAGGGTTTGAAGCACCCCGAGCGGCGCGTCGGCCAAGCCCTGGGCCAGCGCCACCAGCGCGCGGTTTTCAGTCGCGTGGTCTGGTGAGCGGCTTTTGCGCTGATGCAATGACGCTGTGGACAAAACTTCGTGCAGTGGCACGCTGCCCAGCGCGTCTGTGTGCGACGCAAGTGCAACGTGGCTTTGCCGCTGCACTGCATCCGAAGGCTGGCGAGAAGTTGTCATGCCGTTTTCCAATCTGGACTTAATGCACCACGGCCGGACGCCCTTGCCACTGAAGCGATGCGGAAGCGTACTCCCTATCGCCCGCACAAGTCTGGCTGCTGCCGGCGGGCAGCAGCCTGGCATATCAACGCTCAGCCGCGCAGATGCCGGTACACGGTGGTGCGCGAAATGCCCAGTACACGCGCCGTGCGGCTGACGCTGTGGCCGCTGCGTTCGTGCTCTGCGCGCACCAGTTCGGCTGCGCTGCGCTGCAGCTGTGACGCGGGCGCGCTGGACGCTGCGGCGGGCAGCACGGCGCGGATGTCGGCGCTGCTCAGCGTGGCAGCGGTTGCTGCGTCGGGCCGCTGCAGCAGCGCGCGCGTCAACACCGAGCGCAGCTCGCGGAAGTTGCCCGGCCAGCCGTGTGCAGCCAGCAGCACCACCGCGTCTTCGTCGATGCGCATGCGGCTGTCGATGCCGCGCAGCACCCAGCGCACGGCTTGCGGCAAATCACGCCGGTAACGCAGCGCGGGCAGCGTCACGCGCACCGTGTTCAGGCGGTAGAGCAGGTCGGCGCGGAAGGTCTTGGCCTGCACGTCGGCGTCCAGGTCGGCATGTGTGGCGGCGAGCAGTTGCACGTCCACCCGGCGCCCCTGCGTGGCGCCCACCGCGCGCACGATCTGGTCGTCCAGAAAGCGCAGCAGCGCGCCCTGCAGGTGCAGCGGCAGTTCACGCACTTCGTCCAGCAGCAGCGTGCCACCGTCGGCCGCCACGATCAGGCCCGGGCTGCCTTCGCGCCGCGCGCCGGTGAAGGCGCCGCTGACGTGGCCGAAGAGTTCAGCTTCAAAGAGATCACTGGGCAGCGCGGCGCAGTTGACGGCCACGAAGGCACCCGTGCGCGCGCTGCTGCGGTGGGCGTGGCGCGCCAGCAGTTCCTTGCCAGTGCCGGTTTCGCCATGCAGCAGTATCGGCACGCCCATGCGCACGGCAGCGTCCACCAGGCGGCAGGCCTCGGCCACTGCCGGGTCGGCGGCCAGGAAGGTGTCGTCGGGGGGGTGGTGGGATGTTTTGTCGGGTGCGTGGCTGGGCGCGCGGTTGGGCGCCTGACTGGGTGCGTGACTTGGCGCGTGACTGGGCGCATGAATTGGCGCGTGGTCGGAGGCCCGCGTGCGCACGCGCTGCAGCGTGAGCTCGGCCGCAGGCAGACGCAGCCTCCGCGCGGCCCCGCCGCCCGGTTGGCTCACCAAACGCGCCACCAGCGCGCTGCCCAGCGCGTCGCGCAGGCGCACTTCACCGCTCTTGTGCAGGCGTGCCAGCACATGGTCAAGCGGCTCGCCAAAGAGTTCTTCAAAGCGCGTGCCCCCGTTGGTTTCCAGGCCGGTGAGCAGGTTGCGCGCAGGGCCGTTGACCGACACCAGGCGGCCGTCGCCGTCAAAGGCCAGCAGGCCGGCACTCAGCGTGCCCAGGAACTCTGCGCGCGGGTGTACGGCCAGCACCAGGTGGGCGCGCATCTGGTGCGCGAGCAGGCCGTTTTCAATGTGGGTGGCGGCCATCTGCATCAGCGCCTGGGTGTGGCGCTGGCGCGATTCGTAATATGACGACGCGTTCAGCACACCCACGACCTGGCCATGGGCGTCGCGCACGGGTGCTGCGGTGCATGAGATGCCGCCCAGGTTCAGGAAGTAATGTTCCAACCCTGTGACGGCCACCGCGCTGCCGGTAGCGAGCGCGGTGCCCATGCCGTTGGTGCCGACCACCGTTTCGCTCCAGCAGGCGCCGGCCAGGATGCCGACGTCGGCGCCACTCATGGCGAAGCGGTTGTCGGCGTACAGGTCCAGCATGACGCCTTCGCAGTCGGCAAAGGCCAGCAGGAAATTGGAGCCCGCGATCTGGCGCGACAGCGTTTCAAGTTCAGCCTGCGCCAGGTGGCGAACAAACTCGGCGCGGTCGCGTCGGCGCGCCAGGTCAGCCGCTTCCACCAC
>JANNGN010000357.1:0-1699 GCA_031403895.1 Rubrivivax sp.
AAGCTGTGGGAACTGGGCGTGACAGAGCACGACGTGCTGGAGCGCATGCTGCTTGGCCTGCGCGCCGGTACACCCGTGGTCAGCGACCGCGAAGCGGTGTGGGTGGTGACGCGGCTGGCCGAATTGCTGGGCTGGCCGGCATTGGCGGCCTCCTGATGCTCAGGTGCGGGCGGCCAGTGGTCCCGCCGCCGGGACCATTCGATGAGGACTGCGGGACTTTGCGTCCCTAGCATGGGCCGGGTGAGTTGCTGCCGATGAAAGGTGGTGGCTCGCCAAACGACACCGTCTGGTCCTTCATGGACAGCGGCATCCAAGAGCCCGAAGACCCATTCGCAGGAGAGTCCCCATGCACCGTCCGACCTTGTATTTCACGCGCCTTGCCGCCGCCGCTGTTGCTGCCTTCACGCTAGTCGCCACTGCGCAGGCGCAGCAGGTGGTGGTCACCGCCACCATCACCAACCTGGCCCCCGCCAACAGCATCAGCTTTGCGCCGCTGCATGTGGGCTTTCACAACGGCAGCTTCGACGCCTTCAACCTGGGCGGCGTGGCGGCTGCGGGCATCGTCTCGGTGGCCGAGGGCGGCGCGGGCGGTCAGTGGCAGGCCGACTTTGCGGCGGCAGACCCCAGCGCCACACGCGGCACCATCGGCGGGCTGCGCTTGCCAGGCACGAGTGCGAGCATGATTTTCGTGGTCAATGCCGGCCTCAACCCCTTCTTCACCTTTGCCAGCATGGCCGTGCCCAGCAACGACTTTTTCATCGGCAATGACGACGCTCAGGAATACCGCCTGCTGGGTGCCAGCGGGCAGCTGCTGATCAGCAGCATCACGGTGCGCGCCAATGAAATCTGGGACGCGGGCTCTGAAGTCTTCGACCCCGCCGCTTCCGCCTTTGTGGGCAACAACAGCCTGCGCGCGCCGCAGAACTCGGTGGTGGCTTTCAACTTCGGCGAATTTGCCGGCTACAACGGCCTCACCACCGGCGCCGGCTACGTCTTCAACACGCAGTTGACGGCAGCGTCCGAGGTCTATCGCATCGACTTTGCTGTGGTCGCGGTGCCCGAGCCCGGCACCTACGGTCTGCTCAGCGCCGGCCTGCTGGCGGTGGCTTGGGTGGCGCGCCGACGCCGCCCACAGGGCTGATTCCTGGACTGATACGCCGCGCAGCAATGGCCTGATGAACGAACAACTGCTGCTGGTCGAAGACGACGACGCCATTGCCGGTGCGCTGCGGCTGCACCTGGAAGAGGCCGGCTACCGGCTGCACCGCGAAGCCGACGGCCGCGACGCCATGGCCGCCATCGACCGTCAGCGCTGGGACCTGGTGCTGCTGGACCTGATGCTGCCCGGCGCTGACGGCTGGGACGTCTGCCGCCACCTGCGTGCGCGCCATGCCGGGGTGCCTGTGATCATGCTCAGCGCGCGCAGCGCCGAAGCGCACCGCGTGCTGGGCCTGGAACTGGGCGCCGACGACTACGTCGCCAAGCCCTTTTCGATGCTGGAACTGGTAGCCCGGGTGCGCGCGCTCTTGCGCCGCATCGAACAGATGCGCGGCGCACCAACAGCTGCGGCCGAACTGTGCTTCGGCCCCTTTGTGCTCGACACCACACGCCGTGAGCTGCGGCGCGCCGACGCGGTGGTGGCGCTGACGCTGCGCGAATTCGACCTGCTGCACTTCCTGCTGCGCCACGTCGGCCAGGC
>JANNGN010000358.1:0-9482 GCA_031403895.1 Rubrivivax sp.
GAACTTGCCTTCGCCGACGTAGATGCCGACGTGCGAGAAGGCGCGCCGCATGGTGTTGAAAAACACCAGGTCGCCGGGTTTGAGTTCTTCGCGCTTCACGCTTTGCAGCCCCGCAGTCTGCGCCTGCTGGTCGGCGCGGCGCGGCAGCACGAGGCCGATGCTGTTCTCGAACACAAAGCGCGTGAAGCCGCTGCAGTCGAAGCCTTGTTCGGCGCTGTTGCCGCCGCGGCGGTAAGGCACGCCGAGGAAGTTCATGGCCTGCATGACGAGGTCAGACGCGGTGTCGCGCAGCTGCTGCACCATCGGACTGGCTTCCACCCGCTCGGCCGCAGCCAGCAGGCCGCGCTCTTGCAGCAACTGCAGCACCGCGTCGCCTGCAGGCGCATCGGGCGCAGCGCGCAATGGCCCCGCCACACCCAGCAGCAGGGCGAACAGGACGGGCGTCAATGAGATTGATCTGGGCATCGGCGGCGCAGGATAGCAGCAGCTTGCGATCCTCAAACCGGCAAACCCTTGCACCATCGCAAGGGCTGCAACAGGCTGTGAGTCTGTGGGTGCGGAAACGGGCAGTGCGTGCAAAGCTGGGCCGACGTTTTGAGCCCAGCCTGCCAGCGGGCCACGGGTTAACCCAGTCAGGCGCAAGTCAGACCGGGGTCGCCCAATCAAAACCAGCATGGGGCCAAACCCTCTGCCAAGATCAGAAGACTCAAGGAGACACACGATGGCCAGTTACGCCGAGTTCTATCGCCGGTCGATCACCGAGCGCGACGCTTTCTGGGCCGAACAGGCCGACCTGATCGACTGGCACACAAAGCCCGTGCAGATCTGCGACTACAGCAACCCGCCCTTTGCGCGCTGGTTTGTCGGCGGCACCACCAACCTGTGCCACAACGCGGTGGACCGCCACCTGGCGACGCGCGCCGAGCAGAACGCGCTCATCGCCGTCTCTTCAGAAACCGGCCAGGAGCGTTGCTACAGCTTTCGCGAACTGCACGCCGAAGTGCAGCGCATGGCCGCCACGCTGCTGAGCCTGGGCGTGAAAAAGGGCGACCGGGTGCTGGTGTACCTGCCGATGATTGCCGAGGCCGCATTCGCCATGCTGGCCTGCGCGCGCATCGGAGCGCTGCACTCGGTGGTGTTCGGTGGTTTTGCCAGCGTCAGTCTGGCCAGCCGCATCGACGACGCCGAGCCCACGCTGATCGTCAGCGCCGACGCCGGCAGCCGCAGTGGCAAGGTGGTGCCCTACAAACCCTTGCTGGACGAGGCCATCGCGCTGGCTGCGCACAAGCCGGCCAGGGTCTTGATGATCGATCGCGGCCTGAGCGCCTACAGCCGCGTCGCCGGCCGCGACGAAGACTACGCCGGCTGGCGCGACAAACACCTGTCCACCCCGGTGCCGTGCGTGTGGCTCGAATCCACGCACCCGAGCTATACCCTGTACACCAGTGGCACCACGGGCAAGCCGAAGGGCGTGCAGCGCGACACCGGCGGCCACGCCGTGGCCCTGGCCGCGAGCATGAAGCACATCTTCTGCGCGCCCCTGACCGAAGCCGCCGCCGAGACTTTTTTCGCCACCAGCGACATCGGCTGGGTCGTGGGCCACAGCTACATCATCTACGGCCCACTCATCGCCGGCATGGCCACCATCCTGTACGAAGGCCTGCCCACGCGCGGCATGGACGGCCAGCCTGACGCTGCAGTGTGGTGGAGCCTGGTCGAGAAGTACAAGGTCACGGTGATGTTCTCTGCGCCCACCGCCGTGCGCGTGCTGAAGAAGCAGGATCCGGCAGCGCTGAAGAAACACGATCTGTCCAGCCTGCGCGGCCTCTTCCTGGCCGGCGAGCCGCTGGACGAAACCACCGCCCAGTGGATCAGCGACGCCATCGGCCGACCGATCATCGACAACTACTGGCAGACCGAAACCGGCTGGCCCGTGCTGACCGTCTGCAATGGTGTCGAGGCGGCGCCCAGCAGGCTGGGTTCTCCCGGCAGGGCGGTGTACGGCTTCGATGTCAAGCTGCTGGACGAAAACACCGGCGCAGAACTGACCGGCGCCAATCAGAAGGGCGTGCTCGCCATCGAGGGGCCGCTGCCGCCGGGCTGCATGCAAACCCTGTGGCGCGACGACGCGCGCTTCGTCAAAACCTACTGGCAGAGCGTGCCCGGCAAACTGGTTTACAGCACCTTCGACTGGGGCATTCGCGACGAAGACGGTTACTTCTTCATCCTCGGCCGCACCGACGACGTGATCAACGTCGCCGGCCACCGGCTGGGCACGCGCGAGATCGAAGAGAGCATCTCCAGCCATCCAGCCGTGGCCGAGGTGGCGGTGGTGGGCGTGGCCGACGCGCTGAAAGGCCAGGTCGCGATGGCCTTCGTGGTGCTGAGGGACGCGGCCCTGGCCGACACGCCCGAGGCCACGCTGAAGCTCGAAGGCGCGATCATGAAAGTGGTCAACGAGCAGCTAGGCGCGGTTGCACGCCCGGCACGCGTGTACTTTGTCGGCGTGCTGCCCAAGACACGCTCGGGCAAGCTGCTGCGCCGCGCCATCCAGGCCGTGTGCGAAGGGCGCGATGCTGGCGACCTGACGACGATCGAAGACCCCTCGGCGCTGCAGCAGATCAAGGACTCGGTGTTGCCCGGGCCGTAGGGCCGGCCACGGCCTTTGGCGCGCGGCGGCGGGTCAGCGCCAGGCCGCCGAGGGCCAATGCGGCCAGTGCGGCTGCGCTGGGTTCGGGGATGGTGCCGCCGCCACCGTCACCGGACGTGCCTTAAGTTAAGGTGTCGAAGATTCCCCTGCGAATGACTGCGCTGCCTGGCGCAAACGCGGACAGCCGCACGGCGCGGATGTTGGCACTGAGGCTTGTGAAGTCCAGTGTGTCGATGGCTTGGCCGTCAGCTTGATTGAGGGTAAAGGTGGTGCCCAGTCCCAACACGTTTCCGGGCGTGTCTGCGCCTGCGAAGCTCCAGCTGCGCACGGGCCCGTTGGCAGCCACGGGTGACCGGAAGGTCAGCCCGGCGTAGTCGTTCGTGATGTCGGTGTCAACCGCGCCGTCGAAGTTGAGTGTGGTCAACGCGGCCTGCGCTGAAGTGACGCCAAGCGCTGCGGCGATGGCCAGAGTGGTCAGTTTCATGATGCTCCCGATGGGTTGTGTTGAGGTGGCATCTGAGCGGACGCGCTGCGCCCGCCAAAGCGGACATTCGCCCTTGGCGTTGCAGCAGTCCGCGCTTTGCGGCCTTGGACCACGCTGCAGGACGCGGCGACAGATCAGACCCGCTGCTGGCGCGGGATAGCGCACTTCACAACGTGCGCACGGTCTGCTGAGGGAAGCGGCGCTGCGCCGGGCAGGGTTTGAATGAGCAGCACAGAACAGATCATCTTCGACATCATCGCCAAGACTTGTCCGGTCCAGCGCGACCGCATCACGCTCGAAGCCACGCTCAAGGACCTGGACATGCATTCGCTCGATGCGGTACAGGTGCTGTTCGAGATCGAGGACCGGTTCGATATCTCGGTGCCCGAGCGCGAAGACCAGTATTCCGCCGGCACCGTGCGCGACCTGATCGACGGCGTCGAAAAGCTGTTGGCCGCCAAGGCCACCGCCTGATCGGCAGCGGCAGCCGACCAGCGTCAGCCAGCCCGATGCGCCGTGTCGTCATCACCGGCATGGGCTGCGTCAGCGCCCTCGGCGTGACCGCCACCGCCACCTGGGCCGGCATGCGCGAGGGCCGCCCCGGCATCGGCCCGCTCACCGGGCTGAACGACAGCACGCTGCGCACGCCCACCGCGGCCCAGGCCAAGGCTTTCGTCGCGGCTGAACACTTCGACGAAAAGCGCCTGGTGCTGCTCGACCCGGTGTCGCAGTTCGCGCTGGTGGCCGCGCGCGAAGCGGTGGCGCAGTCGGGCCTGGTTTTCAGCGCTGACGGCAACGGGCTGGCCGGGCGCACGGCGGTCATCATTGGCACCGGCATCGGCGGTGCCAGCACACAGGACCAGATGGCGCGCCGCTTGTATGGCGAGGGCAATCCGCGCGTGCATCCGATGGCCATCGTGCGCGTGATGCCGAATGCGCCGGCGTCGCAGATATCGCTCGAATTCGGCCTGCGCGGCCCTGTGTTTGCGGTCGCGAGTGCGTGTGCATCCAGCAACCACGCGCTCGGCCAGGCGCTGATGCTGTTGCAGTCCGGCGTGGCCGACGTGGCACTGGCCGGCGGCACCGAAGCCTGCATCACGGTGGGCAGCGTCAAGGCCTGGGAAGCCATGCGGGTGCTCGCAGACGACACCTGCCGGTCCTTCAGCAAGGGCCGCCACGGCCTGGTGCTGGGCGAAGGCGCTGGTGTCTTCGTGCTGGAAACGCTGGACCATGCGCAGGCGCGCGGTGCGCCCATCCTGGCCGAATTTGCGGGCGTGGGCATGACGGCCGACGCCGCCGACATCGTGATGCCCGACGCCAGCGGCGCGGCACGCGCCATGCGCGCCGCGCTGGCCCACGCTGGCCTGGCGCTGGACGAGGTGGACTGCATCAACGCCCACGGCACCGGCACGCTGGCCAACGACGCCACGGAAACGCGTGCCATCCGCGCGCTCTTCGGCAGCCATGCCGATGCGCTGGCGGTGTCGTCCACCAAGTCCATGCACGGTCATGCGCTGGGCGCGGGCGGGGCGATCGAACTGGTGGCCGTGGTTGGCGCGCTGCGCGAAGGCGTGGTGCCCCCGACCATCAACTACCTGGGGCCGGACCCGGACTGCGACTTGAACGTGGTGCCCAACAGCGCGCAGCAGCGGCCCGTGCGCGCGGCGCTGTCGAGCAGCTTTGCCTTCGGCGGCTTGAACGCGGTGCTGGCGCTGCGGCGCTGGGCGTAGTTCACAAATTCGCCCGCAAGGGTGCCCCTGCACGGGGGGCTGGCGGTGCCGCCACAGGGGCGATGGTCGGCGGGCGGTCGATCGCCAAGACTGCGGGCCTGCCCTTCACGAAAGCCCGCCATGACTCAATCCCGCCGAAGGTTTCTCGGGGGCCTGCTCGCCCTGCATTCCCTTCATGCTGACGCCACTGCCGCATCCAGCCACGCGCCGCTGCTGCTGGCCCAGGATGCGCCGCCCGACATCGACCCCGCCGGCCATCTGATCAGTGAAAAGTACGACGGCGTGCGCGCCTGGTGGGACGGCCAGGCCTTGCGCTTCCGCAGCGGCGGCGCCATTGCAGCGCCGGCCTGGTTTGTGGCCCGGCTGCCGGCATTGCCGCTGGATGGTGAACTGTGGTTCGGTCGTGGCCGCTTTGATGCGCTGAGTGCGGCCGTGCGCCGGCATCGTCCGCAGGACGAAGAGTGGCTGCAGTTGCGCTACATGCTGTTCGAACTGCCCGGCGCGCCTGGCAGTTTTGCCGACCGGGCCGAGCGCATTCGCAGCATCGTGCAGCAGCAGCGCAGTGATGCCCTGGTCGCGGTGAAGCAGACCGTCGTGGCAGGCCGGGCGGCGCTGCAAGCGCAGTTGCGCAACGTGGTCGAAGCAGGCGGCGAAGGCCTGATGATGCATCGCGCTTACGCGCCGTATCTGAGTGGCCGCAGCCCGGTTCTCTACAAGTTGAAGCCCGTGCATGACGCCGAAGCCACCGTGCTGGCCCATGTGCCGGGGCGCGGCAAACATGCGGGGCGCCTGGGCGCGCTGCAGGTGCGCACGGAAGACGGCGTGGTCTTCACCATCGGCACTGGCTTCAGCGACGCCGAACGCGACAACCCGCCGCCGCGCGGCGTGCTCATCAGCTACAGCCACCGCGGCCACACCGAAGCCGGCGTGCCGCGCTTTGCCAGCTACCTGCGCCGGCGTGAGGCCTAATGCAGCGGCGGCCTACAGCACTTCCGACGCGTAGTCCGCCAAGCGCGACCGTTCGCCCCGCGCCAGCGTCACATGCCCGCCATGCGGCCAGCCCTTGAAGCGGTCCACCGCAAAGGTCAGGCCCGAGCTGCCTTCGGTGAGGTAAGGCGTGTCGATCTGCGCCAGGTTTCCCAGGCAGACGATCTTGGTGCCCGGGCCGGCGCGTGTGATCAGCGTCTTCATCTGTTTGGGCGTCAGGTTCTGCGCCTCGTCGATGAGCACGAACTTGTTCAGGAAGGTGCGCCCACGCATGAAGTTCAGGCTCTTGATCTTGATCTTGCTGCGCACGAGGTCGTTCGTGGCGGCGCGGCCCCATTCGCCGGCGCTGGCGTCGGTGCGCGCCAGCACTTCGAGGTTGTCGTCCAGTGCGCCCATCCACGGCCCCATCTTCTCTTCTTCGTTGCCGGGCAGGAAGCCGATGTCGTCGCCCACCGGCACCGTGACGCGGGTGACGATGATCTCGGTGTAGCGGCGCTCGTCCAGCACCTGGCTGAGTGCGGCGGCCAGCGTCATCAGCGTCTTGCCGCTGCCCGCCGTGCCGGTGAGGGTGATGAAGTCGCAGTCGGCGTCCATCAGCAGGTTGAGCGCAAAGTTCTGCTCGCGGTTGCGCGCCGTCACGCCCCACACCGCGTTCTTGCCGTGGGTGTAGTCGCGCAGTGTCTTGAGCACTGCGGTCTTGCCCGTGATCTCGGTGACGCGTGCATACAGCGCGGCGGCGCCCGGCACTTCGAGATAGACGAACTGGTTGATCATCAGCCCAGGAACGAGCGGCCCGCTGATGCGGTAGTAGGTGTGGCCGCCTTGCTGCCAGCTTTCCATGGTCTTGCCATGGCGGTCCCAGAAGTCGGCCGGCAACGCCAGCACACCGGTGTAGAGCAGGTCGCCGTCTTCCAGCGTCTTGTCGTTGGTGTAGTCCTCGGCCGGCAGGCCGAGTGCGCGCGCCTTGACGCGCATGTTGATGTCCTTCGACACCAGCACCACCTCGCGCGGGTTTGCGGTGTTCTGCTGCTGTTCACGCAGGCTCTGCACCACCCCCAGGATCTGGTTGTCGGCCTTGCCCTGCGGCAGCCCGGCCGGCAGCTTGATGTCCAGCAGCATGGTCTGGAAGTAGAGCTTGCCGCCGGCTTCGCGGTGCCCCGTCTGCGCCAGCGCGATGCCGGCCGCAGCGTCGAGCACGCCACCCTTGCTGGCCAGGCTGGCCAGCGCATCCAGCTCGCGGCTGACCTGGCGCACGCTGCGCGCGACCTCGCTCATGCCCTTCTTGTGGCCGTCCAGTTCTTCCAGCGTGATCATCGGCAGGAAGACGTCGTGTTCCTCGAATCGGAACAGGCTCATCGGGTCGTGCATCAGCACGTTGGTGTCCAGCACGAAGAGCTTGGCTGGGCCGGTGTTGCGTGCTTTGCGCGGCTTGGGCAACTCTGCCGGCACCGGGGCGCGGTGCGGCGGCGGGGCCATGAACACGGCCGGGGTGGCAGCGGACACCGCAGCGGGCATCGGCGCACGCCCCAGCCCGGGCGCGAGGCCGTCGCTCAAGTCCAGCGCAGACTGAGATGGCAACTGCGGGCTGCGGGTTTTCAAGGAACGTTTGTCGGACCTGGGCGCGGCTTGCGACTCGTAGTCGGCGCCTTGCAGCAGGTCACCTTTCTTGGACGGCGGCTTGGGCAGGGGCATGGGTCAGGGTTTGGGTCGAGGGTGAGGTGAAGAAACGAAAAAGCCGCCCCGTCAACGGAGCGGCTTGCAAAAGAACGGGGCCAGGTGTTGGACCCGGTCAAGGCGCAGGCGGGCTGCGAATGTGCTCAAGCGGCCTTCTTCAGCGCCTTCACTGCCTTGAGCACTTCTTCGACATGGCCTGCCACCTTGATGCCGCGCCATTCGGCCCGCATGATGCCCTGGGCGTCCATCAGGAAGGTGCTGCGCTCGATGCCCTTGACCTTCTTGCCGTACATGATCTTGTTCTTGACCACGCCAAACATGTGGCAGAGCTTTTCTTCGGTGTCGGCGATCAGCTCGAAAGGCAGTTCGAAGTTGGCCTTGAACTTGTCGTGCGACGCCATGTTGTCGCGCGACACGCCAAACACCACGGCACCGGCCTTGACGAAGTCCTTGTGCTGGTCACGGAACTGCATCGCCTCCGTGGTGCAGCCGGGCGTGTTGTCTTTGGGATAGAAATACAGCACCACGGCGTGGCCCAGATTCGACTGCGGCGTGAACTTCACACCGCCAGTGGCAAGGGCTTCAAATTCCGGGAGTGCTTTATTGACGACAGGAGTCATGGGTGTTTTTTCTCGGACTGCTGACTGCCGAAGCCGGCCTAATGTCGAATTATATTGTGTTCGGCAAGCAGGTCTTCAGGCTTGGCCACCCGAAGGCTCCGCCAGCGCGTCCTGCAGCACGTCCAGCAGCAATGCGGCCACCACCGAGCGCCCCTCGCTGGCGAGCACGTTGTAGGTGCGGCAGGCGGCTGCGGTGTCCATCGTTTCGACGCCCACGCGCTGTTCGATCAGCAAGCGCATCAGTGCCGGCGGCACGAAGCGCAGGCGCTGGCCGCTGCCAAAGATCACCACCTCGGGCTTGAGTGCGGCGATGCGCTCGAAGTGCGCGGCCGACAAGTCCTTGAAATCCAGCGGCCCCCAGGCCTGCACCGCGCCCACCCAGGGCACCAGCAGACTGTGTGCAAATGCGGTCTTGCCGACCCACAGGCGGCCGGGTTCCTGGCGGGTGATGGCGTTGACGCCGGAAAGCGTGTCGGGCTGAAACTTCATGAGGCGATAATTCTAAGGTCGCTACAGAGCTGCCACCGAGTTGCCGCCGCCGTGAAACCCATCGTCAAATCCGCCAAGCTCGCCAACGTCGCCTACGACATCCGCGGCCCCGTGCTCGACAAGGCGCGCCAGATGCAGGAAGAGGGCCACAAGATCATCCAGCTCAACATCGGCAACGTGGCGGCGTTTGGCTTGATGCCGCCGGACGAGATCGTGCAGGACATGATCCGCAACCTGCCCGACGCCGCCGGCTACACCGACAGCAAAGGCCTCTTCGCCCCGCGCAAGGCGGTGGTGCATTACACGCAGGAGAAGGGCGTCAAGGGCGTGACGGTGGACGATGTGTACCTGGGCAATGGCGCATCCGAGCTGATCCAGATGGCAATCAGCGCGCTGGTCAACGACGGCGACGAAATCCTGATCCCGGCACCCGACTTCCCGCTCTACACCGCCGTCGTCGGCCTGTCGGGTGGCCGCCCGGTGCATTACATCTGCGACGAAGCGGCGGGGTGGCTGCCCGACATTGACGACATGCGCCGCAAGATCACGCCCCGCACGCGCGGCATCATGGTCTGCAACCCCAACAACCCCACCGGTGCGCTGTACCCGGACGCGCTGCTGCTGCAGATCATCGAACTGGCGCGCCAGCACCAGCTGGTGCTCTTTGCCGACGAGATCTACGACAAGACGCTGTACGACGGCAACACCCACACGGCCATGGCCAGTCTGGCCGACGACGTGCTGTTCATCAGCTTCAACGGATTGAGCAAGAACTACCGCGCCTGCGGCTATCGCGCGGGCTGGATGGTGGTGTCGGGTGAAAAGCGCCATGCCCGCGACTACATCGA
>JANNGN010000359.1:0-1743 GCA_031403895.1 Rubrivivax sp.
GCCAGCGCCGCAGCCAGCGTGGCGTGTTCGACTTCATAGATCGGCTTGCCCTTGACGCCGATGCCGTCGTCGCCGTGCGCATGCTGCAGGAAGACATGGCGCGCCTCGCGCCGCAGCCGCGAGCCTTCGCACTGCACGCAGGGCTTGGCGGCCTGGTAGCGCGACAGCTCGTCGCGCACGGCCACCGAGTCGGTTTCCTTGAAGCGGCGTTCGAAGCTCGGGATGATGCCTTCGAAGGGGTGGCTGCGTTTGACGCTGCGCGCCTTGCCGCGTGCGCCTTCGGCCTGGTAGACAAACTCGATCTCGTCGTTGCCCGACCCGAACAGCAGCACCTTCTGCGCCGCCTTGGGCAGCGCTTCATAGGCCGTCTCGATGTCGAAGCCGTAGTGGCGCGCGACACTTTCCAGCAGCGTGTGGGTGTAGCTGTTGCGCCGGTCCCAGCCCTTGATCGCGCCGGCCGCCAGGCTCAGCGACGGGAAGCCGACCACGCGTTCGGGGTCGAACACCGTCACCTGGCCCAGGCCGTCGCAGGCCGGGCAGGCGCCGACGGGTGAGTTGAAACTGAACAGGCGCGGCTCCAGTTCGGGCAGCGAATAGCTGCACACGGGGCAGCCAAACTTGCTGCTGAAGAGGTGCTCGCGGCCACTGTCCATTTCCAGCGCGATGGCGCGGCCTTCGGCGATGCGCAGGCTGGCTTCGAAGCTTTCGGCCAGGCGCTGCTTGACATCGGGTTTGCTGCGCAGGCGGTCGATGACGACGTCGATGTCGTGCTTCTCGTTCTTCTTCAGCGTCGGCAATGATTCCGCTTCCACCACCGCGCCGGGCTTGCCGTCGCTGCCGACGCGGAAGCGCACATAACCGCGCGCCTGCATGTCCTCGAAGAGATCGTTGAACTCGCCTTTACGGTCGCGCACCACGGGCGCCAGGATCATCAGCTTCGTGTCTTCGGGCAGCGCCAGCACGGCGTCGACCATCTGGCTCACGCTCTGCGCCTGCAGCGGCAGGCCGTGGTCGGGGCAATAGGGTGTGCCGGCGCGGGCGTAGAGCAGGCGCAGGTAGTCGTGGATCTCGGTGATGGTGCCGACCGTCGAGCGCGGGTTGTGCGAGGTGGCTTTCTGCTCGATGCTGATGGCCGGCGACAGGCCCTCGATGACATCCACGTCGGGCTTGTCCATCAGCTGCAGGAACTGGCGCGCGTAGGCGCTCAGGCTCTCGACGTAGCGGCGCTGCCCTTCGGCGTAAAGCGTGTCGAAGGCCAGGCTGCTCTTGCCGCTGCCGCTCAGGCCCGTGATCACCACCAGCGCGTGCTTGGGGATGTCGAGGTCGATGTTCTTCAGGTTGTGGGTGCGGGCGCCACGCACCTTGAGCGCGCGTGCCTCGGCAGGCGGCTCGCGTGGCGTGGGGGGCCGCAACGGCGGGTCTTGGGGGTCGACGGCGTCAGGCATGGTGCGTGGTGGGGCGAACCGAGCATGATAAAGCCGCGCCGCTTCGCGGCCTGCCTCCGAGCGTGCCGCCGTCTCAGGCCGCCAGCAACCGCAGGATCTCGGCGCCGTAGGCTTCGAGCTTCTTCGAACCGACACCGCTGATGCCGGCCAGTGCGTCCAGCGTGGCCGGGCACTCGCGAGCCATCTCGGCCAGCGTGGCGTCGTGGAACACGACGTAGGCGGGCAGGTTGTGCTCGCGCGCCACTTCGCCGCGCCAGGCTTTCAGCGCCAGGAAGCGCGGCGAGTTGTTGAAGCTGAA
>JANNGN010000360.1:0-1886 GCA_031403895.1 Rubrivivax sp.
CCGCGTCTGCAAGCCTTCGCCATAGACCGTGATCGGTTCGTGGGCCAGCGCCTGGACGATGAAGTTGGAGACGACACGGCCGTCGTTCGGGTGCATGCGCGGGCCGTAGGTGTTGAAGATGCGCGCCACCTTGATGCGCAGGCGGTGCTGCCGGTGGTAGTCGAAGAACAGGGTTTCGGCGCAGCGCTTGCCTTCGTCGTAGCAGGCCCGGATGCCGATCGGGTTGACGCGCCCCCAGTACTCTTCGCGCTGCGGGTGCATCTCGGGGTCGCCATAGACCTCGCTGGTGGAAGCCTGCAGGATCTTGGCCTTCACGCGCTTGGCCAGGCCGAGCATGTTGATGGCGCCGTGTACGCTGGTCTTGGTGGTCTGCACCGGGTCATGCTGGTAGTGCACCGGCGAAGCCGGGCAGGCCAGGTTGTAGATTTCATCGACTTCCACGTAGAGCGGAAAGGTCACGTCATGGCGCATCAGCTCGAAGCGCGGATGGTCGATCAGTGCCGCAATGTTGCGCTTGGAGCCGGTGAAGAAATTGTCCGCGCACAGCACATCGTGGCCCAGCCCAAGCAGGCGTTCGCACAGGTGCGAGCCCAGGAAACCGGCGCCCCCGGTGACCAGCACGCGCCGTTCATTTGATCCTCTCATGAAGCCTCCAGAGCGGTGATGTGGGTAGCGACCGGGCGACCGCCCGCCGCGCTTTCGTAGGCCGCATTCGCGATCGCCTGCGCCTTTGCGCCGTCCAGGCCGGTGGCAATGTTCAGCGGGCGCTGCACCTTGTCCACCAGGGCCCGGAAGTCGTCGAACTCTTGCAGGAAGGTGTCGATGACGGTGACCTGCCAGCCCTGCAACTTTTCGCGCACGATGTCGGCGGCGTGGAAGCGGCGGTCGCGTTGGCTCGTGAAGGACGGCTTGCGCGTGACGCGCACGACCTGCGAAAACATCGGTGCGTACGACATCTCTGCCATGCCGTCGCTGCCGCAGGCTTCGAGGCGAAATTTGTAACCCTGCCACGCAGTCCAGCTGGCATGCAGCGAACCGTGTACGCCGCTGGCGCCCTTCATCTGCACAAAGGCGTTTTCTTCAACGCCCACATTCCACACCGGCCTGGGCAGCACGGCGTTGACCTCGATCACATCGCCCATCAGGTAGCGCATCAGGTCGATGACGTGGATGCCGTTGTCCATCAGCGTGCCGCCGCCCATCACACCTTTGTCGTACATCCAGGGCGACTTCAGTTCGGGCAGGCCGACGTGGCCGGTGTAGGCCTTCACGAAACGCAGTTCGCCCAGGTCACCGCGGACGATCGCCTCGCGCATGTGCTTGACGCCCTTGAAGTAGCGGTGGTTGAAGCCGACCGTCAGCGTGCGGCCGGTGCGCGCAGCACATTGCAGCATCTGCGCGCTGGCCTGCGCCGTGTGGGCGATGGGCTTTTCGACGATGACATGCTTGCCGCGTTCCATCGCGTGTACGGCCAGTTCGGCATGGCTGTCAGGGGGCGTCGAGACGAGCACCGCGTCGCAGGCGTCGGCATTCAGCAGCTCAGCGGCAGTGGCGAATTGCACCGCCCCGGCGGGCGCCGAGGCGCGGCGTGCGGGGTCGGCGTCACACACCGCCGTCAGGCTGCAGCTCGCGGAGCGTGCCAGCGCCTGCGCACGCACGCGGCCGATGGCGCCGAAGCCGATGAGTCCAAATCGAAGCTTGCCCAATCAATTCCTCCGCAGGGTGGGCGCCGCTTGCGGGCGCAACACGAGTTCGAATGAGGGTCCGATGGCCAGCAGCAGCCGGCTTGTCAGGCGCCAACGGGCCAGGGCGCGGTAGATCGAGATCAACACGCGCTCGGCAAAAGGGTATCGCGAATCGGGCGCTGCCAGCCGGCGCGGGCGCGC
>JANNGN010000361.1:0-5294 GCA_031403895.1 Rubrivivax sp.
AGTCGGCCTTGCGCCCGTTGTTGTCGGTCAGCGTGCCGTGGTCCATGACCTGCAGCAGCACGTTGAAGACGTCGGGGTGCGCCTTTTCGATCTCGTCCATCAGCAGCACCGAGTGCGGCTTCTTGGTGACCGCCTCGGTCAGCAGGCCGCCCTGGTCAAAGCCCACGTAGCCCGGGGGCGCGCCGATCAGGCGGCTGACGGCATGGCGCTCCATGTACTCCGACATGTCAAAGCGGATCAGGTCGATGCCCAGCACGTAGGCCAGCTGCTTGGCGACTTCGGTCTTGCCGACGCCGGTGGGGCCGCTGAACAGGAAACTGCCAATCGGCTTGTCGCCCTTGCCCAGGCCGGAGCGCGCCATCTTGATGCTGGCAGCCAGTGCGTCGATGGCCGGGTCTTGCCCGAAGACCACACTCTTCAAGTCGCGGTCCAGTGTCTTGAGCTTGCTGCGGTCGTCGCTGCTCACACTGGCCGGCGGGATGCGCGCGATCTTGGCGACGATCTCTTCCACCTCGGCGCGCGTGATGGTCTTCTTGCGCTTGTTGGCGGGCAGGATGCGCTGCGCGGCACCGGCTTCGTCGATGACGTCTATTGCTTTATCAGGAAGATGGCGGTCGTTGATGAACTTGGCCGACAACTCGGCCGCAGCCTGCAGCGCGCCCACGGCGTATTTCACGCTGTGGTGTTCTTCGAAGCGCGATTTCAAACCCTTCAGGATCTCGATCGTCTGTTCGATCGAAGGCTCGACGACATCGACTTTCTGGAAACGCCGCGACAGCGCCGCATCCTTCTCGAAGATGCCGCGGTATTCGGTGAAGGTGGTGGCGCCGATGCACTTCATCGCGCCGCTGCTCAGCGCGGGCTTGAGCAGATTGGACGCGTCCAGCGTGCCGCCGCTGGCTGCACCGGCGCCGATGAGGGTGTGGATCTCGTCGATGAAGAGGATCGCGTTCGGGTGGTCCTTCAGCTGTTTGAGCACACCCTTCAGGCGCTGCTCGAAGTCACCGCGGTACTTGGTGCCGGCCAGCAGTGCGCCCATGTCGAGCGAATAGACGGTGGCGTCACCCAGCACTTCGGGCACGTCTTTTTCAGTGATGCGCCAGGCCAGGCCCTCGGCGATGGCGGTCTTGCCGACACCGGCTTCGCCCACCAGCAGCGGGTTGTTCTTGCGCCGACGGCACAGGATCTGGATGACACGCTCGACCTCGTGTTCGCGCCCGATCAGCGGGTCGATCTTGCCCTGCAGCGCCAACTGGTTGAGGTTCTGCGTGAACTGCTCAAGGGGGGAGCCCTTGGCGTCACCGCCCTCTTCCTTTTCGCCTTCGTTGCTGTTGCTTTCGTTGGCTTTGGCGGGTTGTGGGGGGTCGGACTTCTTGATGCCGTGGGCGATGAAATTGACCACGTCCAGCCGGGTCACGCCCTGCTGGTGCAGGTAGTACACCGCATGCGAGTCCTTCTCGCCGAAGATCGCCACCAGCACGTTGGCGCCGGTGACTTCCTTCTTGCCCGAACCGGTGGTCTGCACATGCATGATGGCGCGCTGGATCACGCGCTGGAATCCGAGCGTGGGCTGCGTGTCCACCTCTTCATTGCCGCCCACCGTGGGCGTGTTTTCCTTGATGAAGGTGGCCAGGCTCTTGCGCAGGTCTTCGATGTTGGCCGCGCAGGCGCGCAGCACCTCGGCGGCCGAGGGGTTGTCCAGCAGCGCCATCAGCAGGTGCTCGACGGTGATGAACTCGTGGCGCTGCTGGCGTGCTTCGACAAACGCCATGTGCAGGCTGACTTCAAGCTCTTGCGCAATCATGCGGCCTCCATAATGCATTGAAGCGGGTGTCCCTCACGGCGTGCCGCCGTGAGCACCAGCTCGACTTTTGTTGCAGCAACGTCTTTCGGATAGACGCCGCAGATGCCGCGCCCTTCGTGGTGAATCTTCAGCATGATGTGCGTGGCCGTGTCGGTATCACGCTGGAAAAAGCGCTGCAGCACCATGACCACAAACTCCATCGGCGTGTAGTCGTCGTTCAGCAGCACCACCTGGTACAGCGTCGGGGGTTTTGTGCGCGCCGCTTTGCGCTCGGCCACCACCACGCCGTCCGGTTCGCGGGTGCGCGGCGCAGACGGTGCGGGTGGGGCTGGCGACGGTGGTGTTTCGTCGGGCATGCTTCATTCTATCGAGTTGCACCGAGGCTGCACGCTGCGCCTCAAGCCTTGCGCGTTGAAGCTGATGTTGACGCGAAAGCTGCGCATTCAAGGGCCGAGCAGCGCCCGATTTCAAGCCTTCCCGCAGCGTTGGTGCGACGCCCGCTGCCCAGCGTTTGTCAGGGTCGCAGCCACGTCCGCTGCGGCGCCGCCTTGACAGTCAAAGCGTGCAAGGCAGACAATTTCCACCGGCAGTCTGAGCACGAAGGGGGCGCCATGGTCACCGGTACTGTCAAGTGGTTCAACGACGCCAAAGGCTTCGGGTTCATTGAGCCTGACGGCGGCGGTGCCGACGTCTTTGCGCACTTCTCTGCGGTGCAGATGGAAGGGTTTCGCACCCTCAAGCAGGGCAGCGCCGTCAGCTATGAACTGGTGCAGGGCCCCAAGGGCGATCTGGCGCAGAACATTCGCTCGGTGGGCACGGAGCTGCAGGTGGGTGAAAGAGCCACCTCGGACATCGGGCATTGATGTCGCCAGTGCGCCCACGAGCCAAGGGTTTGGCGGGCTGCCGGTAAATCCGGAGGCGCATCGTGGCAAGGCGGCTGCGGCAGAGTGTGTCGATGACTTTGGGGATGCGATCGCTGCTGATCTGGCTGTTGGTGCCGGCGGTCCCTGCCGATTGCAGCGGCGGCGAGCATGGCGTTTTGCGAGGCTGACCACCATCCGGCGGCCGGTGCCACGTAGCTGGCGCAATCTGTTGATTCACTGCACGCACACCAAGAGGGCGATGCGCCAGGCGGGCAGGCGCACCACTTCATGGCAAAGCAGGCTGGCGACGCCAGCGATGCAACTGCCGCAGTCATGCCCGCTCTCCTGCAAAAGCCGCAAAAGCCGACAGACAGGAGTGCAGCGTGGGCGCTTCTTGCTGCTCGGGCAGTGCCCTTCCCAGCACGATGCGGTAGCGGGTGGCGCCCGACTTCTCTGCCACGGAGTTTCTGACTGTCGTGCGCGCCAACCTTGTCGTGGCTGCCGGCGGCCCGGACCGCCCCTCTCGAAGCGCCTTCGCGCAAGCGCCGGCTCCGCCGCGTTTTCCTGAAACGCCTGGCACGCGCGAGCTCGCCAAGTCATGCCGCCGCAGCGCTGCACAAGCAGCCTGCAGGCATCCAGACATTGACTCGAGAGCTTCGTGCGCCATCACTTCCTAGACTCGAGCATGCCCTTCGCGCGGCGAGCAGGGCTGCTCGGTGCCGCACCGACGGCCGCTGCACAAGCCCCTGTTGCCACTGCGCCTGCCACAGCACGGCTCGACCCGCACGACCACAACGCGGTCGTGCCGAAGGTCTCGTACAGCTCGCTCTTCACCCAGTGCAGGAGTCTTGACGAGGACAAGCCTATCTCCTGGCGCGAGGCGAGCCACACCATGACCCGCATCGGCGGATGGCGCGCCCGCAGGCGCCAGGCGCAGCAGCCCGACCCCACGCCCGCGACGAAGGCGGTTGAACCCCCGCCGGCTGCACCGTCCACCGACCAGGCCAAACCTCGGCCTGCTGTACTTAGCCGCCGCCGACGTCGGGTCGGTAACCTGCCAGACCGTGCCGTGAGGGCTCAACAATTGCGCGAGCTGGATGCGCCGCAGACGGTCCGGGACGTTGCGCCATGTGTCGGCGCAGGCCTGCTCTACGGTGCGCTCCAGCAGCAGCGACAACACCGTGATTGCCACGTGCGCGTGGATGCGGTGTGGCGCCCAGTGGAACAAGGCCGCCCACGGCACGATGGCATCCATCGCATCCGCCGAAGTCATCGCGCTTGGTGCGCCGACGAAACCGCTCGAATCCCGCACCTGGGTCTGCGGCCATCGCCAATGTCTGCTGCTTCATCGCCAGGCCTTCAGAGAGTTGCTTTGGCTGGAACGCAGCAATCGCCCCGGCCAGGGACTTGATCAGAGTTGCCTGCGGTCGCAGATCAGTTCTGATGCCCGTCGCTCAGCAAGAAGCCGAGGCGCGCGACTTCGTTGCCCACCGCCGGCAGCTTGCGGCCATCGGCAGTCTCCAGAACCTCGCCGCGCTTGAGGACCGTGGTGCGACCGTACTTGTCCTCTCTGGCCATCTTCCCGTCCTTGAACACGTACAAGATCGAGCCGTTCTTCAGCTTGATGACTTGCTGAGCTGTGTCGGGAGCCGAATGGCGCGCTAACACCGGTAAAGCCGTCACCGCAAGCGCGACAGCCATGCACAGGCCAATGCGATTTGAGTACATGAGGGATCCTTCCGTAGCTGTTGGCGTATCGACGGTCGTCGATCCGATGCCGGGGGCATGGCGTTGACTCTAGGCAGTGGTGCCTGACAGAAAGCAGGCAGTGTGATGACAATCCTGCAAGGTGGTAGGCACCAACAGCTTGCTCGCTGCAAGTTATTCAAGTTCGTGGCTGGCAACTTTGATGACCAGTGCGGTGCCTGGGGTTACATTTCCGACGAAAGTTCACCGCGAACGAAAGGCCAACCGAAAGCGAAACAGGGCCGCACTGCGACCCTGCTTTGCAGTTCAACGCCGACCTTTCCCATCGGCGTTTCAACCTGCCTGGTTCGCCTCAGAACCTGTGGGTCATGCCCGCTTCGAAGCCTGACGAGGTCTGACCACCGCGCATGCCGACGAGCGGGCCCGAACTGCTGACCGTGCTCGTGCGCGAGCCCTTGTTGGCGATGCGCCCGTAGGTCGTGTACAGAGTGCTTCGCTTGGACAGGTCGTAGCTGTAGCCGGCTGCCATTAGCGTGGCGTCATCGGCGTTGCCAAAGCCGGAACCTGCGGCGCCGCCTGACCGGTCAGCCTTGGCGTAAGAGAACCGCAAGGCCCCCGAACCCACCGGCATCGTGGCGCCAACCATCATCAGCTTCTCCTCGCGCGGCGCCCACTTCCTGAGGTCGTACAGGGTATGCAGCTTCAAGAAGCCGAAGTTGTATTCGAACATCACGTTGAACTGCTTGAAGTCGGGCGTGGCGCCGGTGTCGGTAGTGCCGTAGCCGACGGCCACGTTGATCGGGCCGGCGCCGTAGCCCAGGCGTGCACCTTTGTACTTGTTGCCGTTGACGCCTTCACCTGCCGCCACCGTGCCCTGCCCGTACAGCCCGCCCATGCCGCCAGGCAGGAAGTAGCTGATG
>JANNGN010000362.1:0-5490 GCA_031403895.1 Rubrivivax sp.
CGAGAAGGACGGCACCGTCACCAACAGCGAAAGGCGCATCAGCCGCGTGCGGCCCGCCGTGGTGGCGGCGGGCGTTGCGCGGCACGACTGGCACATTGCGGTCGATGTGGCGCGGCGCATCGAAGCGCTGCTGCCGGCGCGACGTGCGGACGGTCAGTCTCTGTTTCCATTCTCTAACCCAGAAAGTCTGTGGAACGAACACCGCGAAAGCACGCGCGGCCGCGACCTGGACATCACCGGCATGAGCTACGCGATGCTCGACACCGCCGGCCCGCAGCAATGGCCCTTGCACGAAGGTGAAGCGACCGGCGCTGAACGGCTTTACGCCGACGGCATCTACCCCACCGCCAATGGCCGCGCCACCTTCGCCGCCGTGGCTGCGCGCCCGCTGGCCGAAAAGCGCGACGCGCCCTACCCCTTCAGCCTGAACACCGGCCGCCTGCGCGACCACTGGCACGGCCTGAGCCGCACCGGCACGCTGGGCCGCCTGTACGGCCATGTGGCGGAGCCCGGCATCGACATGCACCCCAGTGACCTGGCGCGGCTGCGCATCGCCAGCGGCGACCTGGTGCAGGTGAAGTCGCGTCGCGGCACGCTGGTGCTGCCGGCAGTGGCCAGCACGCAGGTCGCACCGGCGCAGGCTTTCATCGCGATGCACTGGGGCGACGAGGTGCTGGGCGGCCGGTACGGCGGCGGCGTCAACGCGCTGACATCCCCCGCCTTCTGCCCGAAGAGCAAGCAGCCCGAACTGAAGCACGCGGCCGTGAAGATCAGCAAGGCCGAACTGCCCTGGCAACTGCTGGCGCGCGCCTGGTTGCCGGCGGAAGTTGCGCTTGTGCGCCGCGCAAAACTGCTGGCCGTTTGCAGCGAGTTGGACTACGCCGCCTGCATGCCCTTTGGCCGTGAGCCGGGCTCGGTTGGCGTCTTGCTGCGTGCCGGCGCGACTGCCGCACCGGACGCTGCGTGGCTGGCACGCATTGAAGCCTTGCTCGGCCTGGATGCGCCCGATGTGCTGCGCTACACCGACCCGCGCCGCGGCCAGAGCCGCAGCGTGCGGCTGGTGGCGCATGAAGTGGACGGCCAAGCCGCCGGTGCGCGGCTGCAGGCCTTCCTGCTGGCCGGCGACATCCAGGCCGCCGAATGGGTCAGCGCGCTGCTGATGGACGACCTGCCCGCACAAAGCTACGGCCGCGCGCTGCTCGCCGGCACCAAGGTGCCACCCGTCGCCGTGCCCTCGCGCGGCGTGCAGGTGTGCAACTGCTTCGACGTCACAGAACCCGAGATCGCAGCCACGCTGTCACGCTGCAGCGGCAGCGCGGAGTCGCGCCTGTCGCAGCTGCAAACCCGGTTGAAGTGCGGCACCAACTGCGGCAGCTGCCTGCCCGCGCTGCGCCAGCAAGTGCAGCGGGTGCAGCCTGCGGCACAAGCCGCCTGAACGACCGCGAGACCCCCATGCCCACCGCACACCCATCACACGCTGCCGGCAGCGTCAGCCTCGTCGGCGCCGGCCCCGGCGACCCGGATCTGCTCACTGTCAAGGCCATCAAAGCCATTCGCCGCGCCACCGTGCTGCTGGTCGATGACCTGGTGGGCGACGGCGTCTTGCGCTACGCGCGCCGCAGCACGCGCATCGTTCACGTCGGCAAACGCGGCGGCTGCGCCAGCACGCCACAGGCCTTCATCCACAAGCTGATGGTGGCCGAAGCGCAGCGTGGTGAAACCGTGGTGCGGCTCAAAGGCGGCGACCCCTTCATCTTCGGCCGTGGCGGCGAAGAAGCCGAACATCTGCGCGCGGCCGGCGTGCAGGTGGATGTGGTCAACGGCATCTCTTCCGGCCTGGCCGCGGCCACCGCCCTGGGCGTGCCCTGGACGCACCGCGACCACGCCCACGGCGTGTTGCTGGTCACCGGCCATGCGGGCGCAGGCCAGTCCGACCTTCACTGGCCCACACTGGCCGCAGCCGCTGCACAAGGCCTGACGCTGGTGGTGTACATGGGCGTGCAGCGCCTGGCGCTGATCCAGGCCGGACTGCTGGGCGCGCTGGCGGAGGACACCCCCGCCGCGCTGGTTCAGCATGCGAGCACGGCGCAGGAGCGGCGTTTGCTGAGCACCTTGGGGCAACTGAAAGCCGATGCGGATCAAGCCGGCATTGGCAGCCCGGCTATTCTGATCGTGGGGGACGTGCTCAAGGGCGTGGCCGTGGCTTGTGAGCAAACGGAAGCGGTGGCCTTTGGTCAAGCCGCTGCCGGCGTGGGCTGACGTCAAACAGAAAGGGATCGCCGCAGACCCGCCCCACCCGCCCCATGACCGAACCTGCTCGGTGGCGCGCGTCGCCCCTCGGCAGCCCATCGACCCTCACAACTTGCGCAGGTAGGCCAGCAGCGCTGGCGTCTCGGCGTCGGTGAACGGCCGGTCGATGACCGGCGGTGTCACACCCGGCTGCGTGGTCAGCAATGGCGCGGCGGGGTTCTGCACCTGCACCCGTTTGAAGAACTGTTTGTAGTGCTCCAGCATCTCTTCCAAGGTGGCTGCGGTGTTGTTGGAAAAATAGGGTGCGGTCCGGGCAATGCCGCGCAGGCTGGGGATGTCCAGCTTCTGAATGTCGCCCGGCCCGCCCGCCGCCGGGTAGCCGGTGATCAGCAACCGGCCCGGGTCGGACGTGGTGACGCGGGTCACGCAGGCCGGCTGCGGCGCCGCGCCACCGCACGGTGTGCCCGACGGTGCCGCGCCACTGTTGGTGATCTGGTAGGTGCGCACATTGCGCATCTGGCTCACGCTGCAGGCGGCAAACACAAATCGCGGCGGGGTCGCGGTGTCCACCGGTCGCGGGCAAGCGGTGATGATGTCGTGGTAGCGCACCAGTGCGGTCGGCGTGCCGGCGAGACCCTGGCGGATGGGTGCGCTGCCACTGGGGTGCGCGCCCAGGTTGCCGTGGCACTGCCCGCAGGCGCGGTTGAAGACGCCCTTGCCGATGAGCTCCAGGCTGTTGAGCACCGGGTCGGGGTCGGGCAGGGTGCTGGCACCGGCGCCCATGGCATCGGCCAGCAGCTTCACACCGGGGCTGGAAAACATCGAACTCTGGAAGGTGGCCAGGTCGTCCAGGAACAGCGCTTGCGGGTCCACCGTGGTGGCGGCATGGCTGCGCAGTGCGCTCAGGGCCTGGTTCTGCAGCGTGTCGATGCGGCCGTCCAGCTGGTAACCGCCACTGGGGTTGGGCCCGCGCGGCCAGGCCGGCGCCTGGGCGTCGGGGCCGGTGATGCGGCTGTCCAGGATGGACGGCACCGCGCGCCAGATGTCGGCGTGCGTCTCCCCGGTGGGCTGCGCCGATCCCGGGCAAGGCACCGCGGCGCCGCAGTCCAGCAGCTTCACGTTCGCCGGCAGCGGCATGGTCACACGCACCAGACCGTTGACCGTGAGGTTGGTGAAGTCGCGCGCGGCGGCGCCCAGGGCGCGGAAGTCGTCGGCATCGATGGCCCGGAACAAGGGGTCGTCGATGCCGGTGGCGGTCATCGCGGCCAGGCGCGCCTGGGCCGTGGCCGGGCTCAGCTGGAAGCGGTCGGCAGGTGAGTGGCAGTCGGCGCAAGACCGGCCGTTGCCGCCCAGGCCCACCAGCTGGCGGTCGTGGAAGTTGGCCTTGCCACGGCACAAGGGCCCGGTCTGGGTTGTGGCCAAGGTCATGGCCAGGGTGGCCGTGGCCGTGAGGGTGCAGCCGTCTTCATCCAGGGCTGCGCTGTCGTCGCCGCCGCAGGCCAACAGCGCAATGGCGGCCAGCAAGGGCAGCCCAATCAAGAGTGCCTGGCGCGGCGGGCGGTGGCGGTTGAAAAACGTCGGGCTGATGATGTTCATGGGGGTCGCGGCTCCGTCAGGCTGGGGCCGGCCGCGGTGCGCAGACCGGCACGCCACAATGGCCGCCACCTCGCCATGCCGTCTTGAATGGCGCCTGAACGATTCCTGAAACATCCCTGAAGCTGTGCCATGCCCGCGTCTGAACGCCTTGCCTTTGGCGACTTCGTGCTGCAGCGTTCGCAACAGCGCGTGTTGCGCGGCGACGGCAGCGAACTGAGCCTGACGCCGCGCCTGTTCAGCGCGCTGCTGCTGTTCGTGGACAACCGCGACACGCTGCTGGACAAGGACAGGCTCATGCGCATGTTGTGGCCGGGGCTGGTGGTGGAAGAAAACAACCTGAGCCAGACCATTTCCAGCCTGCGTCGCGCGCTGGGTGACGATCCTGCGGGCAGCCGCTACATCCAGACGGTGGCGCGTCGCGGCTTCCGCTTCATCGCGCCAGTGACGATGCTGGACGATGCAGCGCCATTGGCGGCGCCGGGCGCAGCCAGTCCGCCGCCGGCACCGGAAACGACATCAGCCGAGCCGGCCGCGCCGTCACTTCACGGCCCCGCCATACGCCAGAGCCGGCGCCTGGCCCTGGCTGGCGCTGCCGCCGCTGCGGTGGCCGGCACGGTGCTCTGGCTGCGCGATTGGGGGCCAGCCGTCCACAGCCCGCCCGCACGCGCCACCCTGGCCGTCTTGCCCTTCAAACCCCTGGCCACCGAGAGCCGTGATGAACTGTTGGAACTGGGCATGGCCGACAGCCTGATCACCCGCCTGTCCTTGGTGCCAGGCATGGTGGTGCGCTCGGTGGGGTCGGTGCGGCGCTACGCCGGCAATGACCAAGACCCGGTGCGCGCGGCGCGCGACCTGGACGTGGACTGGATCGTTGACGGCTCGTTGCAGCGGCGCGGCAGCCAGCTGCGCGTCAGCGCGCGCTTGCTGCGCGCCAGCGACGGCAGCGCGGCCTGGAGCGACAGCTTCGACGCGCAGTTCACCGGCGTCTTCGACATGCAGGACCAGATCTCCGCACGGGTGTTGCAAGCCCTGGCGCCGCGCCTGCAGGCTGCTGCGGGTGTGGGTGTGGCCTGCCCGACAAACCCCTGGGCGGCACCCGAAACACCGACGCCTACGAGCTGTACCTGGCGGCCACGCGGCATGCACAGCCGCGGCGCGGCGACAGCCTGCGCAAGAGCATCGCGCTGTTCCGCCAGGCGCTGGACGCGGACCCGGGCTACGCGCTGGCCCATGTCGGCCTGGCCGAAGCCCTGCGCGAAACCCTGCTAGCCGCCGATGCCCAGCCCACCGATGTGTTCCAGCCCGCGCAACAGGCCGTGCAGCATGCACTGGCGCTGGCGCCCGATTTGGCCGAAGCGCTGTGCGAGCGAGGATTCAGCCTCTACTACTTTGACTTCGACTGGCCGGGTGCAGAGCAGGGCTTCCGCCGCGGGCTTGCGGTGAACCCCAACGTGGCGATGGCGCACTTCGGACTGGCGCAGCTGCTGCTGACGCAGGACCGCCCCGACGAAGGCATGCAGCACCTTCGGCTGGCGCGCGAGCTGGACCCGATGTCCGCTTTTCTCAACACGCTGGAAGCCGGTTACCTGCTGGCGCGTGGCCAGCGCGAGGCCGCGCGCCTGCGCCTGCAAAGGGCCTTTGACA
>JANNGN010000363.1:0-14997 GCA_031403895.1 Rubrivivax sp.
GCAGTCGCACAACGACGTGGTGCAGAAGCTGCTGCGCAAGGCGCGCAAGGGCACGCAGGTGATCTTCGTGCCCGGCAACCACGACGAATTTGCGCGCAAGTACCTGGGCCACAACTTCGGTGGCGTGGAGGTGGTGGACGAGCACATCCACACGCTGGCCGACGGCCGCACGCTGTGGGTCACGCATGGCGACTACTTCGACGGCGTGATCCAGTGCGCCAAGTGGCTGGCCTATGTGGGCGACTGGGCCTATGAACTGACGTTGCGCTTCAACCGCCACTTCAATTCACTGCGCGCGCGGCTCGGGCTGCCCTACTGGAGCCTGAGCAAGTACCTGAAGCAGAAGGTCAAGCGCGCCGTCAGCTATGTCGGCGACTTCGAATCGGCGGTCGCTCGGGAGGCCCGTTCCCGCGGGGTACACGGTGTCGTCTGCGGCCACATCCACCATGCCGAGATGCGCATCATCGACGGCGTGCTGTATTGCAACGACGGCGACTGGGTGGAGAGCCTGACTGCGCTGGTCGAACATGCCGACGGGCGGCTTGAGATCATCGACTGGTCAGGGCGCCGCGCCGGCGTGGCCGCCTTGCCGCAGGCCGCGCTGCATCCTGCGCTCAGTTGAGATCGCCCCAGCCCGTGGCCAGCCGCCGGTAGCGGCCGTGTTCGTCGAGTTCATCCACGCCCACGACCTGGTCGGTGCCTTCGAGCAGGTCACCGCCGAAGACATCCATGATCGCCTGCCGCGTGGCCTTGAAGGTTGATACCTGCGCCGACTTGTGGCGGCCTTCCGGGATGCGAAAGTTGTACACCGTGACGACCTGGTTCTGGGTGTTCATGACGGACTCCTGCATGGCAAAAGAGTTTAGCGGCGGAGCTTTCAAACTGCTGACAAAGCGCTCGGCCAAGCGGCCGCCAGCACCGTGCCCCGGCACTCGCCAAAGCCGATGCGGCGCGCGCCGTCGGCCACGCAGGCGCCGCGCAGGATAACGGTGTCGCCGTCTTCCAGAAAGCTGCGCTGCTCGCCACTGGTCAATGTGATGGGCTGCTTGCCGGCGCTGCTGAGTTCCAGCATCGACCCGCCCTGCCCCGGCCCGGGGCCCGACAGCGTGCCGGTGCCGAGCAGGTCGCCCGTGCGCAGGTTGCAGCCCGACAGCGTGTGATGCGCCACCAGTTGTGCCAGCGTCCAGTACGCGGTGCTGTAGTTGCTGTGCATCAGGCGCTGGCCGGGCTGGCCTTGTTGTTTCATGGCGGCGGTCTGCAGCCAGACTTCCAGGCCGATGTTCAGCGCCCCGGCCTCGCGGTTGTGCGCACCGTCCAGGTAGGGCAGCGGCTGCGGGTGGCCGGGCGCGCGTGTGAAGGCCTGGCGGAAGGGCGCCAGCGCTTCCATCGTCACGACCCAGGGCGACACGGTGCTGGCGAAGTTTTTGCTCAGGAACGGGCCCAGCGGCTGGTATTCCCAGGGCTGGATGTCGCGCGCGCTCCAGTCGTTGAACAGCACCAGGCCGAAGAGATGGTCTTCAGCCGCGTCGATGCCGATGCGCTCGCCGAGGGTGTTGCCGCTGCCCACCAGCGCACCGAGTTCCAGCTCGAAGTCGAGCCGGCGGCTTGGCTGCACCTTGGGCACTGGCGCGTCGAGCGTCTTGACCTGCCCGACCGGCCGGCGCACCGGCTGCCCGCTGACGACGATGGACGAACTGCGGCCGTGGTAGCCGATGGGCACCCACTCGTAGTTGGGCAACAGCGGGTTGTCGGGCCTGAACATCTGGCCGACTGCGGTGGCGTGGTGGATGCTGGTGTAGAAGTCGGTGTAGTCGCCGATGGCGCAGGGCATCAGCATCTGCACCGCCGCCTGCGGCACCAGGCAGCTTTCCAGGAACGGGCCCAGCGTGCTGTCGGTGGCCAGCGCGGTGGACAGTGCCTCGCGCAGCAGCCGCCAGGCCGGGCGGCCCAGGGCCATGAACGCGGCCAGGTCGCCAGCGGCCAGGGGCTCCAGCAACAGCGACACGGCATCGGACCACGGGCACAGCTCGCTGGCCAGGCGCAGGTCCAGCACCTGCTCGCCAATCGCCACGCCCACCCGCACCGGCTCGTCGCTGCCCAGCCGCCTGAACCGCCCGAAGGGCAGGTTCTGCAGCGGGAAGTCGCTGTCCGGCGCGTTGGCCGAATCGACCCAGCTGCTCAGTTCAACGGCATGGGTCGAGTCGAGTCTGTTCATGAAACAAAGGTGTCCTTCAAACCGGCCCAGCAAGCGGCGTAGCCGGTGTCGAGCGCGCCGCCGTTCAGCGCCCAGGCTGTGGGCACAAAACGGTAGCGGCTTTCGAACATGAACGCCAGCGTGTCTTCCAGCTTGTGCGGCACCAGCGCCGCGCTGCTGGCCTTGGCAAAGGCTTGCGTGTCGGGCCCGTGCGGCACAAAGGTGTTGTGCAGGCTGGCGCCGCCAGGCTTGAAGCCTTCGGGCTTGGCGTCGTACTGGCCGTGTACCAGGCCCATGAATTCGGCCATCAGGTTGCGGTGGTACCAGGGCGGGCGGAAGGTGTCCTCGGCCACCAGCCAGCGCGGCGGGAAGATGACGAAGTCGCAGTTGGCGGTGCCCGGTGTGTCACTGGGGCTCGTCAGCACCGTGAAGATGCTGGGGTCGGGGTGGTCGAAGCTGATCGAGCCGATGGTCATGAAGTGGGCGGTGTCGTACTTCAGCGGCGCCAGGTTGCCATGCCAGGCCACCACGTTGAAGGGCGTGCCCGGCTGCGTGTTGCGCCACAGGCGGCCACCGTATTTCTTGATGAGTTCATAGGCGCCGGGGCTGTCTTCAACGGCCGCCACGGGTGCCAGGAAGTCGCGCGGGTTGGCCAGGCCATTGCTGCCGATGGGGCCGAGTTCGGGCAGGCGAAAAGCGGCGCCGTAGTTCTCGGCCACGTAGCCGCGTGATGCGCCGTCGGGCAGGTCGATCTTGAAAGCCATGCCGCGTGGCAGCAGCGCGACTTCGCCGGGTTTGAGGTCCAGCAGGCCGCATTCGGTCGTGATGCGAAGCCGGCCCTGCTGCGGCACTAGCAGCATCTCGCCGTCGGCGTTGACCAGGGCGCGCCGGCCCATCGACTGATTGGCGGCATAGACCAGCGCCGCCATGCCGAGCTGCGCGTCGGCGTCGCCGTTGGCGACCACGGTGTGCAGGCCGTCGATGAAGTCGGTGGCTGCCGTCGCCAGCGGGAATGGATTCCAGCGCAGCGGCTCGGGCGGCGTGTCCACGCCACCGGCAGCACCCGTCGTCCAGCTGCCGTGTTCATAAGGCTGGTACGGCCCCGTCACCACCGAGGGCTGGCGGCGATACAGCCAACTGCGGCGGTTCTCATTGCGCGGCGCGGTGAAGGCGCTGCCCGAGACCAGTTCTGCGTACAGCCCCCTGGCCACCTGCTGTGGGCTGTTGCGGCCCTGCGGCAGGGTGCCGGGCACGGCTTCGCTGGCGAACTGGTTGCCGAAGCCGGACTGGTAGTTGAGCGTCATGGTGGTTTCTCGATTGAAGTCGCGTCCGCTGCCACGCCATCGCGGGCTGCCTGCAGCGCCTGGTGCAGCAGCGCCAGGTCGCCGATGTGGTTGGCCAGCAGGAGGATCAGGCGGGCGTTGACGAGGCGGCTGTGGTCGTCGCTCAGGTCACGGTGGGCTTGGATGAGTTGTTCGTAGAAGCGGTCGCCGGGCGTGTAGGCGTGCAGTGGCGTGATGCCGGCATGGTTGAAGTTGGGCTGGGTGTTGAGCGTGTTCATGGTGTCTTCCCGGTGGCGCGCGCCAACGCGGCGTGTACGGCGGCTGCGTCGATGCGGCGCCAGCGCGCGGCCACATGCTGGTCGGGGCGCAGCAGGTAGGCCGTGCCGGGGCGGGCGTCCAGGCGCTCTTGCACGCGGCCCTTGTGATCGACCAGGCGCGTGGTGGCTGCGGACGCATCGCCGTCGGCGGCGTTTACGAGCAGGACGTGCAGCGGGATCGACGCAGCCGCAGCCGCCGCGCGTGCATGCCGCTCAGCTTGCTCGTCAGCCTCGTACAGCATGAGCACGAAACGCCCACCGACATGCCGCAGCAACCAGCCCTCGCGGCCCTGGTGCAGCACCGGCGCATCGGCCAGCGGCGCGCCGGGCTGCATGGCGCCGGCAAAGGCATCACCGTCGGGCGTGTTCAACGGCGAACCGAGCAGATGCGTCGGCACCGACAGGCGCCCGGAGTTGACGAGCGCGCGCGCAAAGGCGTGTTCACCTGCCAGCGTCAGCACGGCGTTGCGGAAGTCCTTCGACACCGCGCTCTTCGGCGTGATGAAGTCGGTGGAGCGGGTGGCATTGAGCAGGTTCTCGTCGGCTGCCGCCACACGCTCGGCGTCGTAGCTGTCCATCAGTGTCTCGGGCGCCAGGCCATCGATGACCAGCTTCAGTTTCCAGGCCAGGTTGTCGCTGTCCTGCATGCCGGAATTGGCACCGCGCGCACCGAAAGGCGAAACCTGGTGCGCGGCGTCGCCCGCGAACAGCACGCGGCCATGGCGGAAGCGCTGCATGCGGCGGCACTGGAAGCTATAGACGCTGACCCATTCGAGTTCGAACTCGCGCTGCGGGCCGAGCATCGCGCGGATGCGCTGCAGCACACGTTCGGGCTGCTTCTCGGCTTCAGGGTCAGCCTCCGGGCCAAGCTGAAAGTCGATGCGCCAGACGTTGTCGGCCTCGCGGTGCAGCAGCACGCTCTGGCCCGGGTGGAAGGGCGGGTCGAACCAGAACCAGCGCTCGGCGGCGCCGTCGGCAAACATCGGCTGTTTCAGCACCACGTCGGCGATCAGGAAGCGGTCCTGGAAGACGCGGCCTGCGGTGTCCAGCCCGAGCATGTGGCGGATGGGACTGCGCGCGCCGTCGGCCACCAGCAGCCAGTCGGCGTGCAGCGTGTAGCGGCCGTCGGCCGTGTCCACGCCGAGCACCGCGCCGTCGCCCTGCGGCGCGACGGCCACGACGCTGTGCAACCAGCGCAGGTCGAGGTTCGGCAGCGACTGCGCACGTTCCACCAGGCACTGCTCCAGGTGGTACTGCTGCAGGTTGACCATGCCAGGTCGCTGGTGATCGGGTTCGGGCTGAAGGTTGAAGCGGAAGACTTCCTGCTCGCGGTGAAAGGTGCGGCCGACGTTCCAGGTCACGCCCTTGGCCACCACCGCGTCACCGCAGCCCAGCCGGTCCAGGATTTCGAGCGTGCGCTTGGCGTGGCACAGGCCGCGCGAGCCGACGCTGACGGTGTTGTCGTCGTCCAGCAGCAGCACCGGCAGGCCTTGTTGCGCCAGGTCGATGGCGGCCGCCAAGCCCACCGGCCCGGCGCCCACCACCACCACCGGGTGGCGCTGCGCAGGACGAACGGCGGGCTCTGGCGCGTCCAGTTCCAGCGGCCGGCGGTAGGCGTAGCGCGGGTAGGTGTAGGTGCTGAGCATGGCCCGCTCTGCGCTCCGCGCTCTACGCTTCGAGCGCCTTCCACATCTGCACGTCGCGCTCTGCGGTCCAGATGCGCGGGTCTTTGTGCTGCGTCATCTCGTCATAACAGCGCGTCACGTCAAAGGGCATGCAGTGCTGGAAGATGACCCAGTGGCCGTAGGTGGGGGTCAGCTTGGCCAGCGTGTCCTTATAGACCGCGTTCAAGTCCTTGCCGGCTTTGACCCCGGCTTCGACGCTGGCGCGCACGTCGGCGATGAAGTTGCGCGTGCCGGCCAGGCCGGCTGCCACCTGTTCGGGCGTGGTCAGCGCGGCACCCCGGCCCGGCACCAGTTGTGCGGGTTGCAGCGCGGCGATGTTGTCCAGCGTGGCCGGCCAGTCCTTGAAGTAGGCGTCGCCGGCGTAGGGCGTGGCGTCGAATTCCACCAGGTCGCCACTGAACAGAATTTTCTGCTGCGGCAGCCAGGCCACCGTGTCGCCCTTGGTGTGGCCACGGCCCAGTTGCAGCAATTGCACTTCAAGGCTGCCGAGCCAGAGTGTCATCTTGCCGCTGAAGGTGATGGTCGGCCAGGTCAGGCCCGGCGGCACGCTTTCGACGTTCTGAAAGAGGCGCGGAAAGCGGCCGATCTCGCTCGCCTTGTCCTGCTCGCCGCGCTCATTGATCAGGTCGCGCGTGTCCTGGCTGGCGATGATGTGCTGCGCACCTTCGGCCATGTACGCCGACGCACCCAGCACGCGCACCGCGTGGTAGTGCGTGAGCAGCACGTACTTGATCGGCTTGTCGGTGACTTCGCGGATGCGGCGGATCACGTCCTGCGCCATCACCGGCGTGGCCTGGGTGTCCAGCACCAGCACCGCGTCGTCGCCAACGATGATGCCGGTGTTGGGGTCGCCTTCTGCGGTGTAGGCATAGGCGTTGTCGGACAGCTTGCTGAAGGTGACCTTCTTGACTTCCAGGTCGGCCGACGAAGCGAATGTCTTGGTGCTCATGAAGCGGCTCCTGATTGCGGATTGATCGTGTCCCGCTTGTTGGTCATTGTCCAACTTGAGTTGCTCAGCCCACAGCTTCCTTGAACACCTCGCTCGCGACGCGAAAGCTGTCCATCGCGGCGGGCACGCCGCAGTAGATGGCGGTCTGCATGAAGACCTCGCGCATCTCGTCCTTCGTCACGCCGTTGCGCAGCGCGCCTTTGACGTGCAGCCGCAGTTCATGCGGCCGGTTCAGCGCCGTCAGCATGGCCAGGTTGAGCAGGCTGCGGGTGCGACGGTCCAGGCCCGGGCGGTTCCAGATGTCGCCCCAGGCGTACTGCGTGATGTGCTCTTGCAGCGGCCGCGAGAAGTCGTCAGCGGCGGCGATGGCTGCGTCCACATAGTCGGCGCCGAGCACCTCGCGCCGCGTCTGCAGGCCCTGGTCGAAAAGTTCCTGGTTCATGGTTGTGTCCGTCGTGTTGTGAAGAAGGCCTGTCATTGCGCTGCGGGCCGTCTCAGGCCCAGCCACATCACGGTGGCCACCACCAGCAAACCGCCGCCCACCTGCACCGGTGCAATGGCCTGGCCCAGGATGGCCCAGGCCAGCACCAGCGCAAAGATCGGCTCGACGTTCATGATCGCCGAATTGCCCACCACGCCCCAACGCGGCAGCAGCGTGAACATGATCGTGAACGCCGTTCCGTAGAGAAAGGTCAGCGCCGCCAACCCCCACCAGCCGGGTGCCGACTGCGGGAAGTGCGGGCCGCCCTGCGCAGCCACCGCCACCAGTGCAAAGCCGCCCACCAGCGCCATCGTGATGGCGGTGCGCAGCCGGCCATCGACGGCGCCGACCTCGTGCTGCGTGACCACCAGCGCCAGGCCGAAGGTGGCCGCCGCCGTCAGCGCAAAGGCGACACCGGCGCCGATCTGCTGCCACTGCGCCGCTGCACCCAGGCCCGATGCGGCGCCCAGCACGTCCAGCGCCAGCGCCAGGCCCAGCAGCATCACCGGCATGACGCGCAGCACGCGCGGCTCAGTGCGGTGGCGATAGACCACACGCGCCCACAGCGCCGTCCACAGCGGATAGGTATTGAAGGCCAACAACGCCAGCGCCACCGGCAGCCGCGCCACGCTGGAATACAGGCACAGGCTCTGCACCGCCACCAAGCCACCGATGAGCGGCAGCATGCGGCGCTGTCGCGCCGCCAGCGTCAAGGGCACACGTTGCAGCCACAGCAGCAGCCCGACCGCTGCGGCGGTGACGGTGCTGCGAAAAGCGACTGCGGTGGCGACATCGACACCGTGGTTGAAGGCCAGGCGCGCCGCCACATGGTTGGCGCCCATCATCAGCGCGATCAGCAGCAGCGTGGCAAAGGCGCCAAGGGGCAGTGCAGCGCTGGGCGCGTTGGGGCTCTGGCCCGTGGAGGCATGCGGCATCGCGCCATTGTCAGCGCCGCAGCGTGCCGCTGCAGGCCTGGGGGATCAGCGGCTCAAGCCCGCCACGCGTCCCGCAGTTCGCGCTTCAGCACCTTGCCGATGGCGCTGCGCGGCAACTCGGCCAGCACGCGCACGGCGTGCAGCCGCTGTGTCTTGCCGAGCTGGGCATTCGCCCACTGGCGGACGGCCTCGCCGACCGCCGAAGTGTCGGTGGACGCGCCAGCGCGCAGCACGCAAAAGGCCACCGGCGTTTCGCCCCATTCGACCGAGGGCACGCCGACCACCGCCACATCGGCCACGTCGGCATGCCCGCGCAGCACGGCTTCGAGGTCGCTTGGATAGATGTTGAAGCCGCCGCTGATGACCATGTCCTTGCGCCGGTCGTGCAGGGTCAGGAAGCCGTCTGCGTCGAAGCGGCCGACATCGCCGGTGCGGATGTAGCGCCGGCCTTCGGCGTCGAACCACTCTGCCGCCTTGGTGAGTTCGGCTTGGCGGTGGTAGCCCGTCATCATGCCGGGCGAACGGCCCACGACTTCACCACTTTCGCCAGGTAGCACTTCGACGCCTTCTTCGTCGATGAGCCGGATGTCGTGGCCTTCCGCCGGCTGCCCCACCGTGTGCAGCTTGGTGGGAAAGAGATGGGCCTGCAGGATGCAGGTGCCGCCGCCTTCGGTCAGGCCGTAGTACTCCACCAGCGCGCCGGGCCAGCGCGCCACCACGTCGGCTTTCAGCTCGGCGTGAAACGGCGCGCTGGTGCTGAACTTGAAGCGGAATGACGACAAGTCGAAGCGGTCGAAGTCGGCATGCGCCATCAGGCGCCGGTACTGCACCGGCACCAGCATCGTGTGCGTGGCGCGGTGCGTTTGCGCCAGTTGCAAATACTGCAGCGCGTCGAACCTGGGAATCAGCACGACACAGCCGCCGTGCGCCAGTGTCGGGATCACGCTGACGAGCGTGGTGTTGCTGTACAGCGGCGTGGCGATCAGCGTCACGGTGTCCGGGCCATAGCCTGACAAGGCCGCGCGCTGGATGTGCGCCCAGCGCATGGCGTGCGGCTGCACGATGCCCTTGGGCGTGCCGGTGGTGCCCGACGAGTAGATCAGGTTGAAGGGCCAGGCCGGGTCGATGGCGACCGGCGCGGGGCGCATGGCTGTGGCCCCGGCGGGCAGCAGCCAGGCCTCGAAAGCGCCATCGTCCAGCCGGATCTGCTGCGCGCGCGCCGGCCAGGGCACGGCCAACGCGGCGGTGGCGGCGTCGAGGAAGACGAGGCGCGAATCCGCGTCGTCCACCATCGCGGACAGTTGCGCTGCGGTGCTGCTGGGCGCCAGCGGTGCCACGGCCAGGCCGGCACGCAACGCGCCCAGGAACAGCGTCAGGTAGTCGATCGACGACGCGGCGCAGATGGCCAGCGTGTCGCAGGGTTTGAAGCCCTGGTGTTGCAGCGTGGCAGCGACGCGGTCTGCACCTTCGTGCAGGCCCCGGTAGCTGACCCTGTGCCCGTCAGTACACAGGGCCATCGCGTCGGGCCGCTGCCGAGCGTGAGCCTCCAGCAGCGATGGCAGGTCCTGGAAGTCGTCTTGGGTGTCTGCGTTCATGGTGTCGTGTTGATGGGGGTGGTTGGAGTGCGGCGCCGCTCGGCCTTGAACGCTTGATGCACCCGTTGAAACAGCTGGAGCGTGGCAGCGTCCGTGTGCAAAGGCCCGCGCCACAACGGGTGCGTGGCGATCACCGGCGCCATCAGCGGCAGCAGGGCCACTGACGCCACTGCGCCGCTCAGTCATCGAGCCCGCCACCCGGTGCAGGTGCAGGCCGACAGCGCGCACAGCCGTGCCCTGAATTCTAGGGAGGCGGCTGATTGGCTGGATGCATGACAACCCGCTGGCTGGACTGCACCGCACTGACCCCGCAGTCAATGCCGGGTTGCGCGGTGCGGCCGTCATCTGCACGCCTGCAAACTTTTTGTCGATGGCTCTGCCGACCTGATCCAGGCAGGGCAGGATCAGGTTGCTCAAGAGACGGAACAGCCCGCTGCTGGGCTGCGGTTTCAGGTTGCCGTGGCCGCTGTTCGATGTGCAGCGCCTGGTGCTGCCCGGGCGCGGCGTCGCCACCTTGGCCGCGCTGTGTTTTGCCGCGCAATGGGCGCTGCTGCGGCGCGCGCTGGCGCGCGGGATGCCCCGCCACGGGCCGCGCGACACCAGCATGGCGGTGGTGGGGACCGTGTCACGGCTGCGGCTGCCGTAGCCGCGTGTGCACTGGCGTCAGCGCACGCTGGGCGGCTGACAAAGCCGTGGCGTGGATGACGGCCTACTTCAGCATCGCCATGTGGCTGAGTTTTGTGCCCGCGTCGGCGCTCGCGCTGGCGCCACGCGCCGCCGTGAAGGCCTGAACACCGCCAGGCCCGGCGGGCCCGCTGCCAATGGCGTTGCCGTACTCGGTTTCGATGGCGCTGACGATGCGCCCCCAGTCCAGGCCGCTGGCTGTGCGGCGCGCCTGCAAGCCCAGTGCATGCACCTGCTGCGCGTCGCCGGCAATGCGCCTGGCGACGCGGCAGAACTCGGGGGTGTCGTCATAGCGCGCCAGCAGGCCGTTCTCGCCGTGGCGTATCAGTTGGCCGGCTGCGGCGTGGTCGTAGGCCACCACGGCCAGGCCGCTGGCCATGGCCTCGGGCACCACGTTGCCAAAGGTCTCGGTGGTGCTGGGGAACAGAAAGACATCGGCCGATGCGTAGTGCGCCGCCAGGTCCGCGCCGTGGCGCAGGCCGGCAAAAACGGTGTCGGGGCTGCGCTGCTGCAGGCGTTGTTGAAGGCGTTGCCGTTCGGGCCCGTCACCCACCAGCACGAGCTGCATGCGCGGGTTTTCGGCACGCATCGCTTCAAAGGCATCGACCACCGCGCCCAGGTTCTTTTCAGCGGCCAGGCGCCCCACGCACAGTGCCACGCAGGTGTCGGCGCGTGCGCCCCAACTGGCACGCAAGGCCTGACTGCGGTGCAGGGGGCTGAAGCGCTGGGTATCGACGCCGCGCGCCACCACACGCAGGCCCTTGAAGCCGGCGGCGCCGAGTTCGGTTTTCAGCCTTTCGGTGGGCACCATGGTGCAGGCGGTGAGGTTGTGGAACTTGCGCAGGTAGGCCATCACCGGCGCGCGCAGCCAGCCCACGCCGTAGTGGCGGCTGTAGGCGTGGAAGTTGGTGCGAAAGTCGCTGACCACTGGCAGCCGCAACTGCGTGGCCGCCTGCAGGGCCGACCAGCCGAGCGGCCCTTCGGTGACGACGTGTACCACGTCGGGCCGCTGCTCGGCCCACAGCCGCAGCAAGGCGCGCCGCGCGGGCAGCCCCATCTTCAGCTGCGGGTAGCGCGGGATCGGCAGGCCGCGCATCAGCACTTCTGCAAAACGCGCCTGGCGCATCGGTTCTTGCAGGCTGTCTTGGCGCGGCCGCACCAGTTGCAGTTCGTGCCCGCAGGCGCGCAAGCCTTCGACCACGCGCGCGATGGTCGCCGCGACGCCGTTGACTTCAGGTGGGTAGGTTTCTGTGACCAGCGCCACGCGCAAGGAACGCCGCGCGGGCAGGCAGTCGTCAACCAGGATGCTGTCCGCATGCGGCATGGCCATGGCGCTGATGGTGCTGTGCTTGCGCAACAGTTCGATGACAGCAGCCTGCACCAGCCTGCATCAGCCTGCATCACGGAAGCGACACGAATGCGTCACGCGGTGTTCACGCCGCGCGGTCACAGTGCCGTCACGCAAACCGCAGCAGGAACCCCTGTGACGACATTCCTTCAAGAACTTGCACGCCAGCGTTGGGACGACCACCGCTACTACCACCACAGCCGCATCAACCAGACCCTGCACTTCATCAGCGCGCTCAGCTTCCTGGCCGCTTACGGGTTGTTGTTCAGCGACCCGGCCAGCGCCGCATGGCTGGCCTGGGGCGTGAGCATGAGCACGCGTCAGGCCGGCCACTTCTTCTTCGAGCCGCGCGGCTACGACCCTGTCAACCAGGCCACGCACGAGCACAAGGAAGCGATCAAGGTCGGCTACAACCTGCGCCGCAAGGTGGTCCTGATGAGCGTGTGGGCGCTGGCACCCGTTGCCTTGTGGCTGACGCCTTCGCTGGCCGGGCTGATCGAGCCGGCCAGCCACTTCAGCGGCTACCTGCACGACGTGGGAATGGCCTGGCTGGCGCTCGGTGTGGGCGGGCTGCTGTTCCGCACCGTGCAGCTGTTCTTCCTGCACGGCGTGCGCACGGGCCTGGTGTGGGCCACGAAGATCATCACCGACCCCTTCCACGACGCCATGCTTTACTGGCGTGCGCCGCTGGCACTGCTGCGCGGTGAATGGATCGATCCGATGCAGCACACCAGCCAGCGCTGATGCGCTGGCTTGCGCGTCGGGCCACTATCACCTGCACCTGCACCTGCCGTCGGTCGGCATGACCCGCCCCTGGCCCCGAGGCCATCACTGAGCGCCATGCATGGCCTGGCGACAGGGCATCATCCGGCCTGAAACCAGGCCGTTGAGGCATGCCGTGGGGGCGTTTGCGATGTGGAGTCTGAAGATCGTCAAAGGCGCCGAACTGGCCGACCGGCTGGTGCCCGAGATACAGCTGCCGCAACCGCTGCAGCGCTTGACGATCGGGCGCGATCCGGCTGCTGGCTGGCCGATCGAAGACCGCACGCTGGCGATCTCGGGCCGCCACTGCGAAGTCGTGGCCACGGCCGCCGGCCCCGCGCTGCGCGACCTGTCCACCAACGGCACCTTTGTCAACGGCGCCAGCACGCGGCTGCTGGGCGAGCACCTGCTGCGCGACGGTGACCGCATCGAACTCGGGCCCTTCACCATCGGTGTGACTGGCACGCCGCTGCCGGAGCCCACCTTTGCAGCGACGTTGATGTCGGCGCTGACGCCGACCCTGGCCGCACCGCTGCGCAGCCATGCCGCAGTGGACAGCACGCCCGTGCGCGGTGGCGACCCCGCCGCGATGGCCGCGCATGCCAACGCCACCGGCGCGCCGGGTTTGACCGAGATCTTGCGCGTTGCGGCGCCTTCGCAGGACTCGGATCTGGACTTGACGAAGATCCGGCTGGCGCCTGCGCCGCCCCCTGCGCCAGCCACGGCCGGGGCGGCCGGGGTTGCTGCGGGCAGTGCCGCCGCGCCAGCCGCGTCCGCGCCGGTGTCCGTGTCCACGTCGGCCGCAGCCGTGCCGGCCGCAGCACTCAGGCAGGCCCTGGCGCGCGGACTCGGGCTGCCGGTTTCTGCGCTGGACGGTCATGACACGCTGGTTCTGGTGCAGCAACTGGCGCTGACCGCGCGCGCGGCCACGGCGGCCGTGCGGCAGCTGATGGAATGCCAGGCGCAAAGCGGCCGCACCCTGGGCCATACCTCGCCAGCGGCGGCTCCTGCACCCGACGGCAACCCCTTGCGCACGGCATCCAGGGTCGATGCCGCCGTGCTGGCACTCCAAGTGGCCGCCACCGATCCGGTGGCCGTCATGCAGCGCAGCGCGAGCGAGTTGTGCGCGCACGAAGAGCGCCTGCTGCAAGCCCTGACCGACGCCCACAACCACCCGCCCCGCTGAGCCGGCGTGACCGAACCCGTACCGGGAGATGCGATGAGCGACTTCTTCAGCTACAAGCCCGCCGACGCACCTGCGCCCCTGCCGGCAGCGCCCGCGGCGCCGGAGCTGCATGCCATCCTGGCCGACCTGAGCGGTGACGACTGGGAGCAGTTCATCGCCTACGCCGCACGCCGCCGCTATCCCGCCGGTGCCGTGCTGGTGCGGGCGGGCGAGACCGACCGTGCACTGTGTTTCATCGCCAGCGGCCGCGTCGATCTGCACAGCCCGGGTGCGGCGGCCACGTCGCGCGGCGAAGGCGAGGTTTTCGGTCTGCTGAGCTTTCTGGACGGCGCACCCAGCGCCGTTAGCGCCACCGTCAGCGCTGCGGCGCCTGCAGAACTGCTGCGCCTGACCCCCGACGCCCTGCAGCAACTGGCGGCCTGGCAACCGCGCATCGCGCTGGCGCTGCTGCGCGACCTGGGTGCGCTGGTGGCGTCGCGGCTGCGGCGGCTGCAGCCGGGCGACTGAAGAGCCACCCCTGCATGGCGACAATTCCGATCATTCCGGTGCGGGCTGCCGACGCGCAGTCCAAGGCCGCCAGGGCCAAGGCCAAGGCTGAAACGCAGGCGCAGGCGCAGGCCCAGAACGCGACCCAGTTCTTTCGCAACTACACCCGGCTCGAGCCCCGCGTGCCGATGGGCCTGTGGTGGTTTGCACGCGCGCTGGTGATGGCCGTGGCGCTGGCCTTGGCTGCGCTGCTGCTGCTGCGGCCCGAGACCGGCCTGGCGCTGTTCTGGGGCCTGGCCGTGCCGCTGCTGCCGGCGCTGCTGGTGATCGCACCCGGGCTGTGGCGCCAGGTCTGCCCGATGGCGACCATGAACCAGTTGCCGCGCCTGCTGAATAGAGGCCGGGCGCTGGACCTGCCGCCGCTGCTGAAAAACGCCGCTTTCGGCATTGCGGTGGGCCTCTTTGTGCTGGCAGTGTCGTTGCGCGTGCCGCTGCTCAACCACAGCGGCGCGGTGGTGGGCGTGGGCCTGCTGTCGGTGCTGGTGCTGGCCTTCGCGGGCGGCAGCGTGTTCAAGGGCCGCAGCGGCTGGTGCGGCACTTTCTGCCCGCTGGCGCCGGTCCAGCGCACCTACGGCCAGGCGCCGCTGATCGTGGTGCGCAACGGCTACTGCACGCCGTGTGTCGGCTGCCAGAAGAGCTGCTACGACTTCAACCCGCGCGCTGCGGTGTTCAGCGACATCTACGACGAAGACCCGCGCCACGCGGCGCAGCGGCGGCTCTTCATGGGCCTGCTGCCGGGCCTGGTGCTGGGCTACTTCGTGCAAGGGCCAGCGCCGAGCTACGGCGTCGGCCTGTACATCGCATTGCTGGTCGGCGCCTGCTGCGCGTCCGCCGGTGCCTACGGCTCCGCCGCGCAGCTCGAGCGGACGCAGCGGCAGCTTCGCGATCCGGCCGACCGTCGTCAGCCGCAGGCTGACGCATTCGGTGGGCTCGGCCGGAGCGCTGAAGCCGTAGACGCGGTCGTGCTCTGCGTGGAACCGCTCGAGCAACGCGGCCACCACGTTGAGGTCGGTCGGGCCTTGGTGCCGCTGA